>CALGAJ010000225.1 GCA_937951975.1 uncultured Desulfotignum sp. | reverse complement strand
GAACCCGCCCAAACCCGCATCAACCACATCCCCCATGCATTCCATATTGGATAACACGCCGGATCAAAGCGGCACCCTGTATGTGGTGGCCACACCTCTGGGAAATCTGGAGGATATGACGTTCCGGGCAGTCAGAATTTTAAAGGAGGCTGCGTTGATTGCCGCCGAAGACACCCGGCATTCCAGAAAACTGCTGTCCCATTACAACATCACCACACCGACGATCTCCTGCCATGAACACAATGAAACCCGGGTGGCGGAAAAACTGATTTCACTGTTGCAGCAGAAAAAAGATATCGCTTTGATCACCGATGCCGGTACCCCCTGCATCTCCGATCCCGGATACCGTCTGGTGTCTGCGGTGCTGCCCCATGATATTCCCGTGATACCCATTCCCGGCTGCTGTGCCGTAGCCGCCGGAATCAGCGTGGCCGGTTTGCCCACGGACCGGTTTCTGTTTGTGGGATTTCTGCCCAGAAAAGCCACTCACCAGGAACAGGCCATCCAGGCAGTGGCGGATCAGCCGGCCACCCTGGTCTTTTATGAATCCCCAAAGCGCATCCGGACCCTTGCTGAACGGCTCATGGCCATTTTGGGAGACCGGCAGGCCTGTCTGGCCAGAGAGATCACCAAACTACATGAAACTTTTATCCGGGGTCCGCTCTCCAGTATCATTGCCCGCCTGGATCCGGACATACCGCCCAAGGGCGAATGCACGTTATTTGTAAACGGGGCCGACGCACCGGAAAAACTCTCACCCCGGGCCCTGGAATCTTTGATCAGGGACCGGATGGCTGTGTCCCCTAAATCCACGGCAGATCTGGCCAAAGAGATTTCACAGCAGTTTCATGTATCCAAAAAACAGGTCTATGACACGATTTTAAGATTTAAACCGTGAATGTAAAAATTTGAATCAGGATAAATTCCATGAGCCTTGAACTTTGTTATGTCATTATCGGCATTTTGCTGTTGTTTGCTTTTTTTGATCTCATGATCGGGGTGAGCAATGATGCCGTCAATTTTCTGAACTCTTCCATTGGATCCAAAGCCGCTCCTTTTGTGATCATCATGCTGGTGGCCAGCCTGGGGATTATGGCAGGGGTGACGTTTTCGGGCGGGATGATGGAAGTGGCCAGAAAAGGGATCTTTCATCCCCAGTTCTTTACCATGCCCGAACTGCTGGTGATCTTTTTAGCCGTCATGATCACCGATATTTTACTGCTGGATCTGTTCAACACCTATGGACTGCCCACATCCACCACGGTTTCCATTGTGTTTGAACTGCTGGGTGCGGCCGTGGCGATCTCGGTCATCAAACTGATGCACACCACCGGCGGCACCATGGCGCTGTGGGATTATATCAACACGGCCAAAGCCATGGCCATTGTGGGCGGCATTCTCTTATCCATTGTCATATCCTTTTTTTCCGGCGCCATTGTTCAGTTCATCTCCCGGCTCATCTTTACATTCGATTATCAGAAACGGCTGAAACGCTATGGGGCGGTATGGGGCGGGGTGGCCATGACCGCCATCACCTTTTTTATCCTCATCAAGGGGGCCAAGGGGGCCACCTTTATGACGGAACCCGCCCTGAACTGGATACATCACCACACGTTGACGATTCTGGGCGGTATATTTGCCGTTTCCGTGATCATCCTCCAGCTACTGTTATCCATTTTCAAGGTCAACATTCTCAAACCCGTCGTTCTGGTGGGCACTTTTGCTTTGGCCATGGCGTTTGCCGCCAATGACCTGGTGAATTTCATCGGCGTGCCTTTGGCCGGCCTGAAAGCGTTCACCACGGCCCTGGCATCTGCGGATCCCATGAATATCACCATGGAAGCCCTGAGCAAGGCGGTCCAGACCCAGACCGGTCTGCTGCTTTTAGCCGGCAGTATCATGGTGGTCACCCTGTGGGTATCCAAAAAAGCCCGGACCGTGACGGAAACGGAAATCAGCCTGGGCAAACAGGATGAAGGGCCGGAACGGTTCGAATCCATCTGGCTGTCCCGGAAAATCGTGGCCCTGTTTTACCATATTTTCAGTTCCCTGCGCACAATGATTCCAGAGTCTTTGCGCCGGACCGTTGCCGCCCGGATCACGCCCACACCGGTTCATCACGGGGGGTCTGCCGGAGAAAAACCCTCCTTTGACCTGATCCGGGCATCCGTGAATCTCATGGTGGCCAGTACGGTGGTATCATTTGCCACGTCTTTGAAACTGCCGTTATCCACCACCTATGTGACATTCATGGTGGCCATGGGCTCGTCTTTTTCCGATCAGGCCTGGGGCCGGGAAAGTGCGGTCTTCCGCATCACCGGCGTTCTGGCCGTGGTGGGCGGCTGGTTCATGACGGCATTTATCGCATTTATGGTGGCGTTTGTGTTTGCCAACATCATCTATTTTTTCAATGCCGCCGGCATTGCCGGACTGATGCTGTTTGCCGGGTTCATGATCTGGAAGAACAAGAAAAAACATGATGACCAGGCCAAAGAAAAGGAAGAGATGAACATCTTCCAGTTTGAAAAAGTGGATGATTTTCAGGCAGCCGTTTCTGATACGTTCGATCATCTGGCATTGCAGCTCAAAGGCATCCGGGAATCTTTTGACCGGACCTTTGATGCCCTGTTCACCGAAGATATCGGCACCCTGCGCCAGGAACGCAAACGCACCAAACAGGTCCAGTTGAGCACCAACGTGATTGTGGCCAATATTTTCAAGGTGCTGCGCCTGCTCCAGAAAACAGACAATCAGGTGTCCTACAACTATTATCAGATTATCCGCCGGCTTCAGAAACTGTCCGATGGATACAGAGATACCGTGATCCGGTGCACCATGCATGTGTCCAACCGCCACACCGGGTTGCTGCCGGTGCAGGTGGAAGAACTCATGGAGATCAAAAAAGTGATTCTCCACATTTTTTCAAC
Source organism: uncultured Desulfotignum sp. (assembly GCA_937951975.1). Lineage (GTDB taxonomy): Bacteria > Desulfobacterota > Desulfobacteria > Desulfobacterales > Desulfobacteraceae > Desulfotignum. The sequence goes on along the minus strand of CALGAJ010000225.1, from coordinate 2,484 downwards.
GGTTGAAACCGCACTGGCCAAAAAACAGATCGTGGAGTGCCAGGAAATTGTGGCACAATTTCATTATCTGCGGGAACTGGTGGATGATTTCAACGCCAATCAGATTGAACGGATCCGGAACGATTCCTCCAAGACAAGGCTGAGCATTCTGTTTTATGCCATCTCCGGCAACTGTGTCATGATGGCCAAACAGACCGTCAAACTGCTGGAGATATTCAACCAGGCCTTTGTCAATCCTTCCGGAAAATCCGGAAAGGCCGCTGATACCTGTTCAGAATACAACCTGGATTAGCCCGGGCCGGACCGGCGCAGTGATCTTCAGACGCCCCGTCCGGCAAACCATACCCTGAAAATCAAAAAAGGTTCTGTGCGGGGGCTTTCCCCGCACAGAACCTTTTTTTAGATCATTCAGAAACGAAAGCGGATCTGAATCAAATTACATTTTGCTGCCTTCGGCATGGCTCTGGAGTTTGACCTCCACTTTGTCTTTCAGCCCGGCATAATATTCTCTCAGAATCACCAGGACTTCATCCCGGCCGAAATGGTCCACCACTTCCTCATTATTGGACAGGGCGTGACGCAGTTTGGTACCGGACAGGATGACGCGGTCTTCCTTGGTATGCGGACAGGTCTTCATGGAAGCCATGCCGTCGCATTTGTAGCAGTAGAACGTCCAGTCAATCTTCAGCGGTTCGCACAGAAGACGTTTGCCCTCTTCTTCGGGCTGGGGAATCTGGTCAAAGATTTCCTGGGCCTCGAACAGAGTGTAGAAGTCACCCACGCCGGCATGGTCACGGCCGATGATCATCTTGTTGACGCCGTAGTTCTGGCGGAAGGTGGCATGAAGCAGGGCCTCTCTGGGACCGGCATATCTCATATCCAGCGGATAACCGGCATTGACCACATGCTCGGGCACAAAATAGCCTTTGATCAGGGTATCGATGCATTTGATCCGGACTTCGGCCGGGATGTCACCGGGTTTGAGGTTTCCGATCAGAGAATGGATCAGCACACCGTCGCACACATCCAGAGCGATTTTGCACAGATGCTCATGGGAGCGGTGCATGGGGTTTCTCAACTGCATGGACGCCACATTGGCCCAGCCTCTTTCATCAAAAATGGCACGGGTTTCCGCCGGAGTCAGGTAAACCCCTTTGAATTTTTCAGGGAATTCCCCTTCAGACAGCACTTTCACCGGGCCGGCCAGGCAGAATTCTTTTCTGGCCATAACCATCTGCACGCCCGGATGGTCTTCCATGGCGATTTTCCAGAACACATCGTCTGCAGATTCTTCCCCATGTCCTTTATAGACTTTTTCACATTCCCATTTTTTCTCGTCTTCGGACATCTCGAATTTTTCTTCCACCTTCATGGTGGCATAGATCTCGCCGTTTCTCTCCAGGGCGATTTCATCCCCTTCCTTGATTTCAGCGGCATCTTCCTTGGCCACATCCAGCATCACGGGCACCGGCCAGAACGTACCGTCGGCCAGCAGATAGTTTTCACAGACACCTTTCCAGTCCGCTTTGGTCATGAAACCGTCCAGGGGGCTGAACCCGCCGATACCCATCATGATCAGATCGCCTTTGACCTGGGAAGAAATTTCAACCTTTTTCAGGCCCTGGGCTTTTTTGAGTTCCGCTTCTTTTTCAGCGCCTTCGAGCTTGCAGCATACCAGACCTTTTCCACCGTGGGGAGCTACTAATTTAGACATATAACGCATTCTCCTTAAAAATTTATATATTAACCCAACTTAATAAATGTTATGCCAACATTTATTTAAAATTTTAATTAAAAATCTCGTAAGATTTAATGAGGATTGACAAATTTGTCAAGAATTTTATTTATTTATCTGCAATCCCCAACGCTGAAGCAATATCCGCCATGGCTTGCGCATACAGATCCGCGTCCAGCCGATGCTGTCTGAATGCGGCAAACACGGTGCCTGCAGCACCGGCCGCCTGTTGATCATATATGGAATCACCGATGAACAGAATTTGATCCGGGCTTAGCGCAAACCGGTCCATGATTGTTTCAAGCTGTTCCGGATGGGGCTTGGGATTTTTCACGTCTGCGGCCGTGACCACCATGTCGAATTGCTCTTTCAACCCGAAATGGATGAGCACCTGTTCCATGGTATCGGTCCGGTTGGTGGCCACCGCCCGGATATATCCGTGGGCTTTCAAGTCCGCCAGCAACTCGACCAGTCCATCCGCTATTTCCATATATGGAATAAAATTATGTGCCCCGATCTGTTTGACACACTGAAACACGGGTTTTAAATCCGTCATCTCCGCAAACAGATAGGATACGGCATCCGCCACCGTCATCATGTGGACCTGAATGAACTGGGTGTCGGTCAGGGGCGGTTTATTGAAATGATCCAAAACCAGATCATAAAATTTTCGATTGGCCGTGGCCGTATCAAACATCACCCCGTCACAATCAAACACCACGGCTTTAATCCTGGATAAATTCATTTTA
>CALGAJ010000224.1 GCA_937951975.1 uncultured Desulfotignum sp. | reverse complement strand
CTGACCAGGTTCTGTTTTGCCCGTTTTTTTGCGGATTTGTGGTTGGCCAATTTACGTTCACTCCTTGTATTCGTCGGTTTAATTTTACAAAATCAGATATTTCAAAAGCAAATATCTACAAAAAATTTGCTTTCCTGTCAAGGATAAATTTGTCATGGCCCTGATCAAGCATACGGCGGCTGTCAGCGGGTTAACGCTTTTAAGCCGGATATTCGGGGTGATCCGGGATGCGTCCATCGCCATGATCATCGGAACCACCGCCACGAGTGACGCTTTTTTCATTGCATTCCGGCCTTTTGATCTGCTCAGAAAAATGTTCAGCGACGGCATATTCAGCATATCGTTTGTGCCGGCTTTTTCCCGGTATATTCAAACCGGTCAACGGGATGATGCCGTGACAATGGTCAGCAGTGCGTTAGGGGTTCTGTCTGCGCTGAGTGTGTTTCTGATGCTGGCCGGATGGTTGCTGGCCCCATGGATGCTGCATCTCATGGCGCCGGGATTTGCGCCCGGCGGGGATCGGTTTGCCCTGACCCTGACCCTGTTTAAAATCATGATACCCTATTTCTGGGTCATTATGATGATATCTTTGTGCATGGCCGTGCTGAACACCCTGGGTCATTTTTGTGTGCCCGGAGCCACACCGCTTGTCTTCAATCTGGCGGTGATTGTGTTTGCGTTGACAGTGCCGGGAAAAATGTTTGAACCCGAGATCTGGCTGGCGGTCGGAGTGATGGTGGGGAGCGGGATTCAACTGGTGTTTCAGATCCCTTTCATGATCCGCCACCGATTGATTCAACCCGCCCGAATTGTCTGGTGTCATCCCCCGGTGATGGACAGTGTCAAAAAAATGCTACCTTGTATGGTGGGGGCGGCACCGTATCAGATAAACATGCTGGTCATCTCTTTTCTCGCTTCGTTTCTTGTGGATGGCAGTGTGTCGTTTCTTTATTATGCAGACCGGCTGGTACAGTTTCCTGTGGCCCTGATCGCAGTATCGGTCTCTACCGTGCTGCTGCCTTTTTTTTCCAGAAAAGCGGCAGCCGGAGACATTGCGGGCATCAGCAGGGTGTTTGATTCCGGGGTCCGTATGGCCGTGTTTTTGGCCGTACCGGCCACAGCAGGACTGATGGTTTTACGCGAACCCGTTGTCCGGCTGTTGTTCGGCCAGGGCGCGTTTGATACATCTGCCGTCATCCATACGACTGAATGCCTGTGGTATCTGGCTCCGGGAATCAGTGCATTTATCGGTACCCGTCTGTTCGTGACCCTGCATTATGCCTTGAACAGTTTTCGGGATCCGTTTTATGCCGGAATGATATCCATGGGCATCAACTTTGTGTGTGCCCCGGTACTGATGTTTTATATGGAGGCACAGGGCCTGGCACTGGCGGTGACGGTTTCATCCTTGGCTGGTTTCATTTTTTTGATGTGCCGTCCCCTGGCCGGGGTGGTTGTCTCAAAAACGGGGATTCTGGTTTCAGCTTGCAGAGCCTTTTTCATATCTGCTATAATGCTGTGCTTGATCCAGTGGATAAAACAGCCTTTCTTTTTTGATAACGAAAGCAAGCTGTTATTGGGTGCAAAGGTGATGGTGTGCATATGTCTGGGCATAACTGTTGTATGGACCGGGGCTAAAATCCTGGGTCTGCCGGAACTGAACATGGCAGGACAGTGGCCTGATGAGATCAAAAAAGGGGATTCCCATGGGGCGTGTTGAAAAATTAGGTTTTTATCTGGCACTTTTTCTTATGGGATTGTTTCTGGTGTTTATTTTTTTCTCCAATCACGGCATTCAGGATTTTCGTCAGCTAAAAAGTCAGAAAGCATCCGTATCGGCCCAGATCGACATCGTGAAACAGGAAAATAAAGAAATTGAAGCTCAAATCCTGCGGTTGAAACAGGACATTGAATACATCAGGCACCTGGCAAAACATGAGCAGGGAATGGCAGCACCGGATGAACTGATTTTCAAACAAAAAAAACAAATTAAGGACTGAACATGGACCCAGCATATGATACCCGGGAACTGGCAAAGGCCTATGAAGCTCAAGGCTATTACAGGCAGGCACTGGATATCTATACACAGCTGAACCAAAAGTTTCAGGGAAACGACACGGATGTGGCAACCGCATGCCGCCGGCTGCAAACCCTTTTGGCCGAAAAAAAATCCGTAAACACCAAGGACCGTTTGACGGCCCTTATAGAAAACTGGTTGAAACTATGGTGGCAGACACACCATCTGACAATGCTGGACAACCTGATGTCACAGGTGAGGAGAAAAAAATGAAACACAAGGAAAAACCCGCCTCAAAAATTCCCACCACCCAGACCAATACCAATCGGAAAAAAAAGACGGAAGGCAGTACCGGCCCCTGGGGTATGAACACATCAATGTTTAAAAAAAATGATACGACCCTGATCATTGCCGGGGCTCTGATCGTGACCCTGATCGTATTTTTTGTTTTTTTTCTGTCACCGGGATCCCAAACCGATCAGGAATCGTCTTCTCCTGAAATCAGCCGGACTCAGGAAATCGAAGCCCGCCTGACCAACCTGGAACAATCCCTTGCGGCATTGACGTCAAAACTGGACACTCAACTGGCCGCTATTACAGACAGCACCACGCGTCCGAATGCGGATCTGGATACAGCCCTGGCACAGATCCGCAGACAGGTTGCCACCCTGGAATCCGGGGTTCAGATCAAAGTGGATACACTGAGCCGCCAGATGGAACGCCTGGAAAAGCAAGTGACCGAGACAAAACCACCGACTCTCACGGTGAGCCCGGAAATTCAGGAAAAAAAGGCCCCGGCACAAAGCAGTGAAACCAATGCAGTGTTTCATACGGTTCAAAAAGGGGAAACCCTGTGGCGCATTTCCCAGAAATACGGCATTACCGTGGACCGGCTGCGTCAGTTGAACCGCCTGGCTCAGGATGCGGATATCTATCCGGGAACAAAACTGCGGGTAAGGTGATCACTGGTTTTTTCTAGCCCGATACGCGCAAAGCGCATTCCGAAATTTTTCATTTCATAGATCACCCGGCCATCCACGCAAAGGGCCCCGTCCGCCATTGCCGAATAGATATCATTTTCCTGCGATACCCGGCGGATATGGGTGTGAATTGTGACCTCATTGTGGGTCGGGATGATCTGGCCCCGGTACACCCATTCGTGGGTGTCACCCAAAACCAGTGACGGGGTGTGGGCGGCTGGATCAATTGAAAATGTTTCCAGTAAATAATACCGCAATGTCTGCAAAAACGATTCAATACCCAGAGATCCCGGGCAGACCGGATCCTGATAAAAATGCGCGTCAAAGAACCATTCTTTCGGATCCACGGTTTTCTTTGCACGGACATATCCATGGTTGAATTTTCCGCCGGATGGATCCAGCACTTCAATGACATCGATCATGCGCAGGGCATCGGCAGGCATGCCGGTATCGGGGTCTATGGAAAGATCCGCCGGTGTCCGGGGAGCCGCAGATGAAAACACCTTGATGGGTTCCCGGGGCACCGGGGGGGTATCAGAAACCAGCGTGCAGTTCCGGATACCTTTTTGACTGGCCAGTGCCGGTGCCGTAAAAAAACCGAACCGGGTGGTACCTTCATAAATCATTCGGCCATGGTTGCTCACCTGCATATCAAACGACTGAAGAATCATATCTCCGGCCTTGGACACATCGGTCATCCGGACCCGGATCAGGAGAGTGCCGGCGTCCCGGGCCACCTCTTGAATGCACCGGGCTGTGCCCCCCAGGTTTCGAAAATGCAGTCGGTCATCACTGTGCAGTGCGGAGCCCGCATACGCAGCCAGCCATCCGCAGGGCTGCAACGCGATTTCCAGCAGAATGCAAAACGGCATGGTCCGGGTATGATTGGCTGAGAAATACCAGGCATCGGCCGGAACATGGTATTCGGTTTCAATCCATCCGTCCGGATGCATCTGCCAGGGGACATGGTCCGCGGTCAGAACCCGGTCCATGAAAAAATAGGGGGGCCTGGGCAGACGGGCGATCTGACGGTCCTTGTCAAATATCTTATATCTGGAACCAAATGCCTCGGACGGGTTTCCCTGGGCAAAGGCCAGGATGGATTTTTTGTCAAACAACGGTCCGGGCTTGAACTTCTCATGCAGGGCTGTGTCCACCACGGCTTCAAATCCCATGATACTGGCTGTCACATTGCCGTGATCGTCGGAAAAGGTGAAATACCCCTTGATCTGGTGATCAGAATTTTCATTGACCGTAAACAGAATATGGATACCGGCATTTTCGGCCGGTACCTGTCGAAACGCTGAATAGATACGAAACCCTGCCACAAAGCTGGGCAGGCAGACTTGTTTCCGGGTTTCCCAGGTCCAGAGGATAGCGGCCTGAAACGCCGCATCCATCAGGAGCGGATCCGTGGTCCAGCCGGTTTGGGGCGGCGTGTCAAACCAGTGGTCCAATGAAGGGGCCAATGTGGCGGTCACTTCGATCCCTTTTTCAGAGATACCGGTAATGGCGGTAATGGCCTGAAGGTCTTTACCATGAAACAATACCGTTTCATAGGCCGCTTTCACACTCAATCGGCAGGGCCCCAGATCCATGCGGTTTTTACCGGATAACACCGGGGGGTCCGGCAGGGTGTTTTTCAACACAGCCATGGCCGTGGCATGGGTGACCGAATCGCCGCTGTCAGACAGGGATGTCAATGACACCGGCACAAGGTATCGGGTTTCCGTGCAGGTGCAACGGCTTAAGTTCACCTCCAGCCGGATATCCCGGTTTGCAGGCCGGACCCCTTTTAACAGCCGCAGATCATCCAGCCCGGTCAACACCAGACCGGGGTGGTTTTTTTCAGCCGCATGGGCCATGATTTCCGCCATCAGGGCAAACGGCATGACCGGTTCATGATTGATCTTGTGGGATGAGATGATGGGAACCGTTTTGCGGCTGATCACTATCTGGCTGACCGGCGTCAGTTTCGTTTTTTTTTTCTTTGTCTGTTCCATTGAGGGTGCGGTAATGACAATTTCCGTGTGATTTAGGTCCGGGTTTGCCATCTCCCGGATCAACTGCCTGGCACCGTGTGATATGGGAATCAGGCCGACCCCTTTTTTGGCAAACACCTGTTTGAGCCCGTCGTGGACCATGCCTCCGTCCCAGGGTCCCCAGTTGATGGCCAGGCATTTGCAGTCAGGTTTTTTTTCAGCCATGTCCCCCATGCATTTGTTGAGCACTTCATTGGCCATGGCATAATCGCACTGGCCCGGATTTCCGGTTCGTGCCGCTATGGATGAAAACACGACCATGTATTTCAACGGATCCGTCTGTGTGGCCTGAATCAATGCATTCAATCCATCCACTTTGGTGTCAAAGACCCGGTTGAACTGGTCGGGATGCTTGTCGATAATCCATTTGTCTTCCAGCACGCCGGCACCGTGAATAATCCCGGCAATGGAAGCATCAAACCGTTTTCGGACCTGGTCCAGCGCGGCTTGCACCGCTTTGGGCTGCCGGATGTCTGTGGCAATGTACACGGCTTCAGACCCATGGGACCGGATCTGTGCCAGGGTCTGCTGGATCTGACGGTTGGCACGGATGGCCTGAAATCTTTTTTCCAGATCAGCCGGAGTGGGCTTTTTTCCGGCAAATTCATGGGTGAGGATCGCTTTTTTCAATTTGGCCGGATCAGACAGGGATTTCGCCCAGTCCGGCTCATCAAAGGGAGGGGCGGATCGTCCCAGCAGAACAAGGGTCAAGGGACCGGTCTTTGCCAGTTCTTCGGCACAGGCGGCGGTCACCCCTCTGGCACCGCCGGTGATCACCACCACGTCATGGGGTGAAAAGTTCAACCGGCCCGGTTGGACCGGTACCGTCTCCAGGGTGGGGATCCGGCAATGATCCATACCCAGTCCCATCTCCACCGGTCCCTGGGTCATCATTAATGCGGCGGCTGCATCCGCACATTCAATGCTGGCATCTGGATCATTGGGCAGATCCAGGGCATGGCACAGCACGTCTTTCCATTCCAGAGCCGCTGTTTTGGCCAGACCGGCCAGCCCCCCATACGCCGGCAGGGTGTCAAACCGGTAGGGAGGGATACCGAATCCGCCGCCGGAAAATGTGACGGTGGCCAGAAATGCCCCTTTTTGAGCGGCAGCTGTTTGAAGATGACGGCCGTTTTTATGGACCAGGGCAAATGCGGCCTTTAAAAATACAATGGCCTCAGCACTGTCGGTCTGAGACAATTGATTCTGGACAATCACCAGACCGGCGGCATCGGTCAGATCCGGGATGCTTTCAGATGGAAAATCCAGCAGTTCGGCGTTCTGCCCCTGTTTGTGAAATGCCTGAATCAAATGGCCGGCCAGGCCTGCCTGATCCCGGGTGATATAAATTTTTCCGGTGTCCGGCACCTGGATTTTTGAGCCGTTGAAAAAACGGACCTGCTGGATGGGGAGTTTATCCAGATGGATGGTCTGACGGGTCAGATCCTTGTTTTCATGCGGTTTTGGGGCATCATCCCTGGGTGAAGAGTTTTTTTTTAGGTCCGGTTCCGGCGGACTCTGCGTCTGATCCAGAAAAGAAGCCATGTCCCGGATGGTTTTCAACCCGGCCATGTCCTCTCCGGATAATCGGGATGCGGTGTCTCCCAGCGCTTGTTCCAACCGGGACAAAATTTCCACCCGCTTGATGGAATCCACCCCCAGATCCGATTCCAGGTCCATACCCGGTTCCAGCATTTCTTCGGGAAACCCGGTCAATTCACTGATGATGGTGACAATGACATCCATCACCCGGGAATCAGAACAGGGATCTGAACCCGGCATCTCAGCGGTCCGGGTGTCATCGGTATCGGCAGTGGTTCCGGGAGATGAAATAGCTTGGCAGATATCGGCCAGGGTTCTGGCCGTGCCGATGTTTTCCGTGGTCAATCCCCGGGTGTCGGGCAGCTGTTTTTCCAGTTCGGAAATGATTTCCACTTTTTTGATGGAATCCACGCCTAAATCCGATTCTATATCCATGTCCGGTTCCAGCATTTCTTCGGGAAACCCGGTCAGGCGGCTCACGATGTCAAACAAAACCGACTGATTTTTTACGGATGTCGGGGCAGGGGAGGGGGCCTCAGGCACGAGCGGGTCTGAATGCGTGTGTTGGGGGACAGCGGTTGTATTCACTTTTTCGTACAAGGGGGTTTGCTCCGGCAAAGATGCCTCCGGCCGGGGCGTGGGCATGTCCGCCGGCTGGGATGCAGGGATATCCGCCGGCCGGGGCATCACCGGATGGCTGTCTGGCACCGGAGAAACACCATCCACAAATTCACGGGTGTGTGACATCATGGCTGCCAGGGTCTGGGTGGCCCGGGCCTGGGTATCCAGAAATTTTTCATGGGCCCGGGCGGTCTGGGCCTGCAATGCCTGCATGGCTTCAAGCCCTTTGTGAACCAGGTACATGGCCTGTTCCGGATTTGCGCCAGACCGGGCGGGGGCATCTGTTTTTGATTCTTGTTTCGGTGCTGGTGAAGAGGATGGCAACGGGTGCATATCAGGTCCTTGTGGATCCGCCGGATTTTTTTCCGGCAGGGGTTCAGAATGATTCAAAGGCTGTGGCGATGTCTTTTCAGCCACGGGTTTGGGGTTGGCGCCGGATAGTTTGACGCGCATGCGTTTCGGGGCCGGTGGCGGTACCGGATCTTCCCATGGGGTCAAATCCACGGCAAAGCCTTTGGCTGCCAGAAGACACAACGCATGGGCCAGGTCCGTCAGCCCGGATTTTTTTCCGCTGGAAGCATCGACCCCCAAGGCCGTGACTGGATCCGATGCCAATATTTTTTTTGTCAGCCCGGTTAAAACGGTTTTGGGACCGATCTCCATGAAAAACCGCACGCCTTTGTCGCGCATGGTTTCTATGTTCTGCTTGAAGCGGACCGGGTGCATGAGTTGATGCCCCAACAGCGATTTAATGGTGTCCGGGTCGGTGTCATACACGGCTCCCGTGGTATTGGACAGCACGGGAATCTTTGTGGGGGCCATGGGCTGATCCGCCACAAATTCGTGGAACGGGGCGGCGGCATCCGCCACCAGACGGCTGTGAAAAGCAGCAGCCACCGGCAGTTTGACACATCGGATCTTGTTTTTCCGGCACCATTTCTCGGCCTTTTCAATTGCCGGCGTCGGGCCGGACAATACCCCCTGATCCGGGCTGTTCTGGTTGGCCAGCACCAGGTCGGAAAACCGGTCTTTGATCCGGGTTTCAATGTCGCTCAATGGGGCCTGAACCGCCAGCATGCTGCCGCTGTCCGTTCCGGTATTCCCGGCATTGGCCATGTGCTTTCCCCGGACGGCCGCCAGATTCAGCAGGGTGGTGTCATCCATCCATCCGGCGGCATTCAGGGCCGGCAGCTCTCCGAAACTGTGCCCGCAGGTCATGTGCGGCAGGACATTGAATCGTTTGAGCACCTGGATCATGGCAAGGGATACGACCCCGATGCTCATCTGGGCCGCGTGGGTTTGTCTGAGCCGGGCTTCGGATACTGATTTTTCCTGGGCATGCAGCGGGGGCGGAAACATCAGCTCATCCAGATTCGTAAAAGAAGATGCCGGATCCACAGGATCCGGATAATGGGTCTTGAAAATGTCCTGTGCCAGATCCAGAACCGCCATGGCTTCGGGAAAGACACCAAACAGGTCTTTGGCCATGTCCGGATACTGGCTGCCCTGTCCGGGAAACAGGAAACCCAGTTTCCCCTGAACCGGACCGGTTTCAAAATATATGGGCACTTCAGCAGGCTTTTTCTGTTCAACCAGATCCCGGGCCTTTGCCGCCAGGGCAACAGGATCATCCGATTTGTTCAGAACCATGAGCAGGCGAAAATTATCCCGGGTTTGAAAAGTGTTCCTGGATTCGGCACATGCCCGGGAAACAAGTTGCTGCATTTCATCATCATCCGGTGAAAAATCAGGCATGAGACTGTTTTCGAACGTCTCAAGCTCTTTTAACAATGTGGCTGTGTCATCGGCTGAAAATGCGGCAATCTGAACCGATCCATCCCAGGAAACATGGTTTTTCCTTGACGCATGCTCTTCTAAAACCACATGGAAATTGCTGCCCCCGAAACCGAATGCGGAAACACCGGCCCGTCGGGGATTGACAGCATTTAAGCCGGCAACCCAGGGTTTGGACCGGGGATTCAGATAAAAAACAGACTGATGGATGGAAAGCTCCGGGTCGGGGTCCTGGGCTTTGAGCGTTGGGGGGATCACTTTATGGTGAAGGGCCAGTGCGGCCTTGATGATACCGGCGGCACCGGCAGCGGCTTTGGTGTGGCCGATCATGGATTTCACCGATCCGATGGCAATCCTGCCAGGGGGTGTTTCCAGGGTGAAGCAGGCATTCAACGCCGTGAATTCCACCTTGTCACCCACCCGGGTACCCGTGCCGTGGGCTTCCACCAGACCGACACTGGCCGGATCGATATCCGCCTGTTGATAGGCATCTTTGAGCGCCTTGACCTGGCCGGCGGCATCAGGTGCATAAATGGCGGAAGTTTTCCCGTCACTGGAAGTGCCCACGCCCTTGATGACCGCATAGATCCGGTCTCCGGCCTTCCGGGCGTCAAGCAGGCGTTTCAGCACCAGCATGCCGATGCCTTCCCCTAAAACTGTGCCGTCCGCATCTTTGGAAAAAGGCCGGGCATCGCTGGTATGGGACAACACTCCGGTTTTGGCGAAACACATGTGCATGAAAATATCGTTCAGGCAGTCCACGCCGCCGGTGATGGACATGTCGCATTTGCCCGCTGACAGCTCCATGACAGCGGAATGCAGCGCAGACAGGGAACTGGCACAGGCTGCATCACTGACACTGTTGGTGCCGGACAGGTTGAACCGGTTGGCGATGCGGCCGGCCACTACATTGCCCAGCAGCCCGGGAAAGGAATTTTCCTGCCAGGCCGCATAGGATGACTGAATCTGTCGGCAGATCCTGTCTTTCTGTTCCGGCGAAATACCGGCGGTGTCAAGCGCGTGTTCCCAGATGGGATATCCCAGTCTGGCGCCCAGGGGAATCACCAGTTCCTGGGTGCCGGTCACCCCTAAAATCACATTGACCCGGGCGGAAGAAAGAAACGGATGTTCTTTGGGGTATCCGGCGTCTTCCAGCGCCATTTTTGCCACCTGAAGGCCCAGCAGCTGGGCGGTATCCGTGGCGCTGATATTGTTGGGAGGGATGCCGAAAACCGTGGGATCGAAATTGATTTTCGGAATAAATCCGCCCCGGGAACAATAAACATGGTCCGGCCGGGAAGGATCTGCATCAAAATAGTCTTCAATCGGCCAGTGGGTTTCTGCCGGGATCGGCTCGATGGCATCCACACCATGGTATAACAGGTGCCAGAACGCCTTGAGATTGACGGATCCGGGAAAGATGCATCCCATGCCGATGATGGCGATGTCGGTATTTTTCTTTTGCTGTGTCATAAACGCTAATATCAACCTAGGATTTTTTTGGGTTCACGGCGAAATATAAGGACCTGATACAAAGAAATCATGCGATGACAAAGGATTTGACAAAACTTTTACATGAGATCCGCTCACATGATGTCGTTTTGAGACAAAGATCCGGCCAAAGACAGAATGTCGTTTTTTTTCATGGGATAGACCGCAGTTGCCGCCTGCGGCAGCGTCACGCCCTGGGTTTTCAGCATCATGGCCCGAAGTGTGACACTGGCACCAAACAGCAGGTTCAACGCCAGATCAGGCGTTTTCCGGTGTTCCGGTCCGGCCAGGAAACTGTTTTTTGCCCACTGGTTGAATGCCCCCATGGCCGGACCGCACCAGACCTGGTAATCCATTTTGCGTTCCGGCGTTCCCTGGATGGCCCAGCGGGAACTTTGCCCCAGATAGGAACGGAATACCAACGCCATTTTGTGTCTGGGATCAGACTGGGCTTTCTGCACCTGTGTCGCCTGATTTCTGGATTCAAAAAACGCGCGGGTGGACTGCCATGCGCTCTCAAAATCGGTTTTCAGCAACTGGGTCTCAATTTCCTGACGCTGCTTTTGAGGAATATCTTCAAACCGGGCATGGGTCCGGTACAACTGATACAGTTTTTCAGCCCGCATGGCGAACAGGGTCCCGCGTTTCAGCACCTGGACCCGGGCACCGATTTCAAACATGTCGGCTGCCGGAGCCATGGCTACATCCGCCTGTTCGGCCTGGCACAACAAAGATTTCACTTCTTCGCTGATATCCGCCTCCACGCAGGACTGATTGATGGACCCGGTTAGGATATAGGCCGCACCCATGGCAAAGGCTGCCGCCGCGGATTCCGGGGTGGCAATACCGCCGGCCAGGCCCACACACAAAGGCTCCGCATAATGATATTCATCCATGCACTGCTGTTTCAAGGCCAGCATGGTGGGAAGAAGTGCCAGTGCCGGGCGGTTGTCCGTATGTCCCCCGGAATCCGCTTCTGCGGTCAGATCCTGGGCCATGGGAATGAACCGGGAAAGATCCGCTTCTTGCCGGGTGATCCATTTTTTTTCCAGTAACAGGTGTACCAGCTTTGGGGGCGGGGGAGCAAAAAACTGCCGGGCCACCTCGATCCGGGAAACTTTGGCGACCACCTGATTTGGGGCAATCACCCGCCCGTCATGGTCTTTGTGAAGGCCCTTGACCCGATAATAAACGAGAGCTGGGGTCATGCGCATGAATGCAGCGGCACTGATCCGCCGGATGCCGTGTTTCAGGTACAGCTGCACGGTGGCGGTTTCAAGGTCTGAATCGGTCGGGGAATGGATCAGGTTGAAACCAAAAGGCGCGTCTTTTAATCGGGACGTCAGGGTGACGACTGCCTGTTCAATCTTTGATAAAGACAGCCCGCCGGCACCGAAAAAACCGATCATCCCGCTTTGAGCCATGGCCTGAACCATTTTCACCGAAGCAATCCCGTTGGCCATGGCACCGGCCACATAGGGATATTTCAGATTATGCCGGGCCGTGAATGTGCGCTCTCCCAGGGCAGACAAAGGGATTGCCGGTGCAAACGCATCAAAAGGAAGTGCTTCGGATTTTTCACCCTGTCCTGAACGCGTACCGGGCAGGTCATGGGACATATGCGGCATATTGTTTTTTTGTGTGACAAAAATAGGCCTGGATATCTGAAACAGGGCGGATCTGACAGGGTCCGGTCGGGTCATAAGCTGATTTTCCATGTCGGGTGTTAAGGTGATGTTGACCGCCTGTCATACCATAAACCCGTTTGAACAATCAAGACCTGTTCCCGGCTTGAAAAACATTACCGCCGGGGATGATATCTTTGATGCATGCGCAGCAGATAATCTCTGGAAATATGGGTATAAATCTGGGTGGTGGAAATATCGGTGTGCCCCAGCATGGTCTGGACGGATCTGAGATCAGCCCCGCCTTCCAGCAGATGGGTGGCAAAGGAATGGCGCAGTGTATGGGGAGTGACGTTGCTGGAAATGCCGGCCTGAACCGCGTATTTTTTGATGATTTTCCAGAACCCCTGGCGGGTCATGGGTTTTCCCGCCCGGGCCACGAACAGGTATGGACTGTTAAGGGTTTTAAGCATCCGGGGCCGGCCCCGGTCTTTCCACCGACGGGTAATGTCGGCGGCCTTGGTGCCGATGGGCACCATCCGTTCCTTGTTTCCTTTGCCGGTCACCCGCACCAGGTTGGCGTCCAGGTTCACATCCTGGATTGTGAGGAAAATGAGTTCAGATACCCGGAGACCGGCCCCGTACATGATTTCGAGCATGGCGGCATTGCGCAGTTCTCTGGGATGCGTGGTGTCGATGGTATCCAGCAGCGCGGTCACCTCGGGAATGGTGATGATTTCGGGCAGGGACCGGCCGGATTTGGGAATATCCACTTCTTTGACCGGATTGATGGACAGATATTTTTCAGTCACCAAAAACCGGAACAATCCCCTGAGAGTGATCAGGTGTCTGGCCCGGGATTTGGGCGCCAGGCCGCTGCGGGTCAAATGAATCAGCCATGCCAGGATCACGGTGAGATCCACCTGATCCAAAGATGATATCTGCTGGGATTCCAGAAAATCCAGGAAACGGGTTAAATCCGTTCCATAGGCAGTGAGACTGTTTGTGGACAATCCTTTTTCCACAACGAGAAAATCAAGGTATGCCTGAACCCGGTTCCGGGTTTCAGATGTGATGGCCAAGTTGAAAGATCTCCTGTGATTCAAGGGCTTAAATAATCAAGTATCTTATATCTGTGCGATTATTTCAACCGGACATCAAGGATGGGGATTGATCTTTTTTTCAATTGTGTTACATAAGACGGATTATGGGTACGATTTTGACAGTCTCGGGCATGACCGGCGGTAACGGTAAAACAACCGTGGCCGTCAATCTTTGTGCGGCTTTGGCATTGTATGAAAAAAAAGTGCTGATCGTGGATTGCGACCCTAAGGCAAGTGCCACATTATGGCTCGGAAAAACAGATTCACCCCCTGGACACAATCTGTCATCAATGTTAAAAAAGACATCCGCTCCTGCTGATGCAATCATACAAACCCGTCTTGCCTGGCTGGATCTGGTTCCGGCTGATTTCACCCTTTTTACGACCGCCCAGTCGCTGTCCGGAAAAACCGCCGGTCCGATTCAGTTGAAACAGATACTGGATCAACATGTCCGCTCACGATATGATTATATCATCATTGATGCACCTTCTTGTTGCGGGTCTTTAAGCGTGATGGCCCTGACGGCGGGAGACGGACTCATTGTCCCCATAAATCCGAACCGGACTTCAGACACAGATTGTCAGTATCTGTTCAAGCTGGTCAATTATATCCGGAAAACTTATCACACCCGATTGCGGATCGCAGGATTTGTTTTTAACGCCTGTAAAAATTCATCAGATATTCAGACCGTTCTGGCAAAAAAATATTTCATCCGGTTGTCGGATCTGGTCTTTGAAACACTGATCCCTGAAGATCTGACAGTGGCAAAGGCCTTTGAGCATCTGGTGCCTGTGGTTTTAAAGGATATTAATTCCCCGGCGGGAAAGGCGTTTTTGCAGTTTGCAAAGGAAGTCGATTCGATTTTCAGCCACCACGGCCAATGCCATGAAAGCAGGACCTGTCCGGAAGATTTATCCGCGGCAGAAACAACATCACTGAAATTAGTAGACATCCAGGAACGCAGCAGCGAAAAAGTGAAACAGCTGGCCGCAAGCATTGCGGACATGATCAATGAAATCAATCAGAGCGAACAGGCTTGATGATACAAATTCGTATAAGAGGCATTGATGGACCCGATATTTATGGATGAACGGCTCAGGCAGATTTATGCCAAAGTCAGACAGGGCACCCGTCTTTCAAAGGAAGACGGGCTTTGTATTTACCAGACCCCGGATCTGCTGGGCGTGGGAAAGATCGCCCATGCGGCCCGGTGTGCCCGGCACGGCAACACCGCTTTTTATGTATACAACCAGCATCTGAACTACACCAATATCTGCAAGAACCGGTGTCAATTCTGTGCGTATGCCAAAGATCGGCAGGAATCGGGTGCCTATGCCTGGTCCATGGAGGAGATCACCCGCCGCTTGATGGAGCGGATCGATGAGCCCGTGGATGAACTGCACATCGTGGGCGGGCTCAATGAGGCGCTGGGGTTTGATTATTACATCGATCTGCTGAAAACCGTGAAACAGATCCGGCCCCATGCCGCCATCAAGGCGTTCACCTGTGTGGAGATCGATTATCTGTCCCGGATATCCGGGATGAGTGTGGATGAAACCATTGCGCACCTCAAGCAAGCAGGTCTGGCCATGATGCCCGGGGGCGGCGCCGAGATACTCAACACCCGTATTCATGATACCCTGTTTCCCAAAAAAATCGATCATACCCGGTGGATTGAGATCGTCAAGGCTGTACACAAAGCCGGCATCACCACCAATGCCACCATGCTGTACGGTCATATCGAAACCATTGAAGAGCGTGTGGACCATCTGATCACTCTGCGGGAAATCCAGGATGAGACCCATGGGTTTTCCGCATTTGTGCCTCTGGCATTTCATTCAAAAAATACCCGGTTGACTGAACTGCCGCCCACCACAGCTGTGGATGATCTCAAGTCCGTGGCGGCGGCCCGGCTGATGCTGGACAATTTCGATCATGTCAAAGCCTACTGGGTGATGATCGGAGAGCCACTGGCCCAGGTGGCACTGAGCTTCGGGGCCGATGATCTTGACGGCACCATCATTGAAGAGCGCATCACCCACACGGCCGGGGCCAGTTCCGCCAAGGGCCTGACCCGGGAACAGATGGAGACCATGATCCGCAAAGCCGGTTTTGAACCGGTTCAGCGGGATTCTTTTTACAATCCCAAAACCGGTACTGGCAATTGAATGATGAATGAATTATCTGAAATTATAGAAAAAATACAGAACCATCAGCGAATCGACACACATGAAGCCGGCATCCTGTTCCGGCAGGCGGACCTGTTGACCTTAGGCCAGCTTGCCAATGCAAAACGGTGTCATTTACATCCCGACCCCGTGGTGACTTATGTCATCGACCGAAATATCAATTATACCAATATCTGTGTATCCGGATGCCGGTTCTGTGCATTTTTCAGATCTCCCGGCTCAAACGGGGGATATGTGATCACCCGAAAGGATCTGGCCGATAAAATTCAGGAGGCCCTGGATCTGGGCGGCACCCAGATTCTGCTTCAGGGCGGCATGAACCCGGACCTGGATCTGGATTTTTACACCGGAATGCTTGGGTTCATCAAAGACCGTTTCGGGATTCATATTCATGGGTTTTCCCCGCCGGAAATTCATTTCATGGCCGAAAAATTCAATATGTCTGTGGCAGACACGATTCAATGCCTGAAACAGGCGGGTCTGGATTCCATCCCCGGGGGCGGGGCGGAAATCCTGTGCGATGAGATCCGGACAAAGGCGTCCCCCAACAAATGCGGTGCGGATGAATGGCTGGAAGTGATGCGCCAGGCCCATGCGGCCGGCATGCGGTCATCCGCCACCATGATGTTCGGTCACCTGGATACCATGGATCATGTGATCGAGCATCTGGACCGGATCCGGCAGCTCCAGGATGATACTCACGGGTTCACCGCATTTATTCCCTGGACGTTTCAGCCGGAAAACACCCGGATTCCAGTGGAGAAAAAAACCGGGGTGGAATACCTCAAGGTGCTGGCATTGAGCCGGATTTTTCTGGATAATGTGGACAATATTCAGGCCTCCTGGGTGACCCAGGGCGATAAAATCGCCCAGATCGCCCTGTTTTTCGGGGCCAACGACATGGGCTCCACCATGATCGAGGAAAACGTGGTGGCCGCTGCCGGGGTATCTTTCATGATGCCGCTTGAATCATTGCAGCGCCTCATTGCCACGGCCGGATTCACCCCGCGCCAGCGGGACTGTTTCTACAATCCGGTATGACCCTATACAATCATTTTGGAAAAATGCCCATGCCGGATACCGGTATCCAGTACATCCGGGCCGGGGATGAACCGGCGATTTTCAAAGCCGGGTGGGTGATCAAAGATCCGTGGACCATCCTGGAAAACGCCGGTATAGCCGTAGCCGCCGGACGAATCACCTCGGTTCTGGAGACCGTTCCATCCGATTCATCCGTGACCGACTGCGGCACCGGGATTCTGATGCCGCCGCTGGTCAATGCCCATCTGCACCTGGAACTGTCGGCCCTGGCCCACCGCCTGCCCCTGGGAAAGGGATTTGAACCCTGGGTGAAAGCCCTGCTCACAGCACGGGACTCCCTGGGCCCTTCAGCCCTGATCCGGGCGGCCCGTCATGCGGTTCAGGCATTGCCGGGGCAGGGCACCGGCCTGGTGGGCGAGGTCTCCACCTTAGGTCTCACCCGGTCGCTGCTCACTGATCAGGGTATGGCCGGGGTGTGGTTCCAGGAATATCTGGGAACCGGATATCCAGCGCCGGATCTGACGGCAGATTTTCCATTGGCTGCTTCCGCAGCCGGGCACGCCCCCCACACCACGTCCCCGGATCTGCTGAAATTTTTGAAAAACCGCACCCAAAAAGCAGGTCTTGTTTTTTCCATTCATGTGGCGGAATCCGATGATGAGATGCGGTTTATTAAAGGGAATAACCGATCCTGGCATGATTTTCTGATTCAAAGAGGCATTGATCCAAAAGACTGGCCCGTGGGCAACAAAACCCCGATAAAATATCTCAACGATCTGGGTATCCTGGGACCCCATACCCTGGCCGTTCATCTGCTCCAGGTCACGGCCACGGACCTGGACCTGCTGGCAGACACCCAAACCTGTATCTGCCTGTGCCCGAGAAGCAATCAAAACCTGCACAACCGGATTCCCGATATTCCGGCCCTGTTGAAACGACATTTAAGACCCGCACTGGGCACGGACAGCCTGGCATCTTGCGAATCTTTGTCTCTGTTTGATGAAATGGCGTTTGTAAGGCATTTTTTTCCGGGGGTGTCGCCGCAAAACATTTTTGCCATGGCCACAAAAAACGGGGCCAACGCCCTGGGACTGGCAGATCGGTTCGGAACGCTGGATCCGGGAAAACAATCTGAATTTATTTATCTGGATACGGGGGTATCTTCCCGAAACCAGGTGCTGGAAAAGGTAATCTGTTATGGAACATGTTAATCTTCGTATGGGAAGAATCAGCTATATCAATGCGTCTCCCGTATATTACGGCCTGGATCACGGCCTGGCCCCGGCCTGGCTCACGCTGGTGACGGATGTGCCGGCTGCCCTGAACCGGCAGATCATTGATGGATCCGTGGATCTCAGCCCCATATCCGCAGCACATTATGCCATGAATCATAATTCTCTGCTGCTTTTGCCGGATCTGTCCATCTCCTGTCACGGACCGGTAATGAGTGTGTTGTGCGCTTCCAATATCCCTCTGGATGAGCTTGCCGGAAAAACCGTGATGCTGACAAAGGAATCTGCTACAGCCGCCTCGTTCATGAAAATGATTTTTGCCCAGCGCGGCGTGACACCCAAATATGTGACCGGAGATGTGGGAAATAGCGATCAGATTCCATCGGATGTGGATGCGGTGCTGGTCATCGGGGATGCGGCATTGACCCAGCCCTGGGATCAACGGTTTCCTTATTGCTTTGATCTGGGCGAAATCTGGCATGACATGACGCAAATGCCGTTTGTGTTTGCCGTGTGGGCCGTAAGGAAAGAGGTGGCGGCTGCGCATCCGAAAACCGTGACACGGGCCCTGGAACTGTTATGGGCCAGCCGGAAATCCGGATATGACCATCTGGATGCCGTTATTGCCGCTGGACAGGCCAAACTGGGTCTGCCGGCATCCCTGGTCGCCACCTATTACCAGCACCTGTTCTGTGACATGGATGCCCCCAAAATTCAGGCCATGACCCGGTTTTTCGATATTCTGTACCGGAAAAAAATCCTGACCTCTCCGGTGAACATCTCCTTTTTTCAGCCGAAATAAAACAGGGCAGAAAAAGTAGACAGGCTGACGCGTGTTGTGGTGTCAATTAAATTGTGAGATAAAATAAAAAAACAAGTGATGATCGTACCGGAAAGATCTTGAAGGAAAATGGTCGGGATGAGAGGATTTGAACCTCCGACCCCAGCGTCCCGAACGCTGTGCTCTACCAGACTGAGCCACATCCCGACTCTGAAAAACCTGTATTAAATATACTAAAAATTTTTAAAAGTCAAATCATAAAATCGAATCTTTGATAATGGTGGACTCCCGTCCCGGTCCTACGGAAATGATCTTGATGGGCACGCCGGACAATTCTTCCAGTCGATCCAGATATTTTTTGGCATTTTCCGGGAGATCTTCATACCGGGTGATATCGGAAATGCGCTGTTTCCAGCCGGGATGGGTTTCATAAACCGGTGTGCAATGGGCCAGGGTGTTGATATCCGAAGGAAATTCATACAGGGTGTTGCCGTTGTCCTGGTATCCCACACAAATCTTGATTTCATCCAGATCATCCAGCACATCCAGTTTGGTGATGACCAGCCCGGTGAGACTGTTAAGCCGGGCCGCATTTTTAATCATGACCATGTCCAGCCATCCGCACCGTCTTTTTCTACCGGTGGTGGCGCCGAATTCCGCACCGGTTTTCTGGAGAATGTCTCCGGTGCTGTCAAACAATTCCGTGGGGAAAGGGCCTTCCCCCACACGGGTGGTATACGCTTTGACAATGCCGATGATCTCCTTTAAATATCCCGGACCGATGCCGGATCCGCCGGCGGCATTGCCGGCCACGGTGGATGATGAGGTCACAAAAGGGTAGGTGCCGTGCTCAATATCCAGATGGGTGCCCTGGGCCCCTTCAAACAGCAGGGTTTTTCCGTTCTGATGCCCTGTGTGCAACGCAATGGAGACATCGGCAATATAAGGCAGCAACCGGTCCCGGATGGCCATCACTTTGCTGATGACCTGATCACAAAGGATGGGGGGGGTGTTGAAATAGTGTTCCAGATAAAAGTTCTTTTCTTCCAGAATCGTTTTGATCTTTTCCTTGAGCAGATCCACATCCATCAGGTCACAGAACCGGATACCCCGGCGGGTGGCCTTATCTTCATAACAGGGTCCAATGCCCCGACCCGTGGTCCCGATTTTTTTATCCCCTTTTTTTTCTTCCCTGGCTTTGTCTATGGCCTTGTGGTAGGGCATGATCATGTGGGCCCGGTCACTTATTTTGAGCATATCCGGAGACACATCGATTTGATTGGAGATCAGATAATCGATTTCCTTGATCAGAACAAAGGGATCCACCACCACGCCGTTGCCGATAAAGCATTTTTTGCCCTGAAGGATGCCTGAGGGGATCAGGTGGCTGATAATGGTTTTGCCATTGACCACCATGGTATGACCGGCATTGTTCCCGCCCTGGAACCGGACCACATAGTCCGCGTGCTCACTGAGCAGGTCCACAATTTTGCCTTTGCCTTCATCCCCCCACTGGGTACCGATTATAACTGTATTTAACACTATGTGCTCCTTTTGTTCTTGAAAAAATGTTTCATGAGATCTCTGGTTTGTGCCTCGCAAATTCCGGATACTATTTCCGGGTGATGGTTCAACCGGGAATCTTCCGCGATCCGGTACAAAGAACAGACCGCTCCCCATTTGGGGTCTGCCGCACCATAAACCACCCGGTCGATCCGGGAATGGATGATCGCCCCCATACACATAATACAGGGCTCGATGGTGACATACAAGGTGGTGCCGATCAACCGGTAATTGTTCCGGTGGTGCGCTGCCATTCGGATCGCTGTCATTTCCGCATGACTGGTCGGATCACAGGTGGAAATCGGTGCATTGAAACCATGCCCGATCACCCGGTGGTGACGGTCCACAATCACGGCCCCCACAGGGACCTCATCGGCAAGCATGGCCTGTTCCGCCTGTTTGATGGCCAGCATCATGTAAAATTGATCATCCATAATCAAGGCTATACTTATATAAACCTTTTGGAGCAAGGTCAAATATTTATTGAATATAAAAGTCTTGAAAAATGGATTGAACCCTGATATAAATTTTGGGTCTTATGGGCGCCCGTAGCTCAGCTGGATAGAGTACTTGACTACGAATCAAGGTGTCGGGAGTTCGAATCTCTCCGGGCGCGCCAA
>CALGAJ010000223.1 GCA_937951975.1 uncultured Desulfotignum sp. | reverse complement strand
TCACAGGCCCGGGCATGACCTTCCATGCCCTCCACCCGGGACAACCGGGAGGCCCGGGAGCTGATTTCCAGACAGGCCTGTTTTTCAATTTCCTGAAATGTGCAGATTTTAAGAAATTTGTGCACGTTCAGGCCCCCGGAATAATAACCGGCTTTGCGGGTGGGAAGTATGTGGTTGGTGCCCGAACACTTGTCCCCCTGGGCCACGGTACAGAAATCCCCGATAAACAGAGACCCATAGGCTGTGAGGCGATCGCACCACCACTGGTTGTCCTTTGTCATCACCTGGACATGTTCTGGGGCATGTTGGTCACTGACCGCAGCCATTTCCTGCCAGTCGTCACACAGGATAATCTCCCCATAATCCCGCCAGGATGCGGCAGCCACTTCCGGATCCGGCAGATCATCGATAACCTGGGGCATCATCTTCAATACCTGTTCCCCTATCTGTCTGGAGTCTGTGAACAACCACACCGGGGAGTCATACCCATGTTCGGCCTGGGACACCAGGTCCACGGCAATGGTCATGGGATCAGACGTGTCATCAGCAATGACGGCTGATTCCGTGGGTCCGGCAAATACATCGATGGCACATACACCCGATCCGGCCAGCAATGCCTTGGCTTCAGCCACGTATGCATTGCCGGGACCGGCCAGAATATTGGCCGGACTGCCCGTGAACAGCCCGAATGCCATGGAGGCAATGGCCTGGACCCCGCCCATTTCCAGGATGATATCGGCTCCGGATATGTCCATGGCATAGGCCACAGCCGGATCAATGCTTTTTCCCCGGGGAGGGGAGGCTGCAATCACGGTTTTCACACCGGCCGCCTTGGCCGTGGCCACACTCATGACAGCGGAACAGGCATGGGCGAAACGGCCCCCGGGGATGTAACATCCGGCCACATCCATGGGAAGAATGCGCTGTCCCAGACGGACTCCGGGAAAAATCTGGGTTTCAAATTCTTTGATGCTGTCCCGCTGGGCTTTGGCAAACGCTGACACCTGCTGGTGGGCGAACCGGATATCTTCTTTGACAGAGTCCGGAACCGTGTCAATCAACTGCTGTTTTTTCTCTTGACTGAGAATGAACGGGTCGGTCCAGTTGTCAAACTTCAATGCCAGGGCTTCCACGGCTTTTTCCCGGTCCGCCCGGATATCGGCCAGCATCTTTTCAACGGCCGGCCGAATGGTTTCACTGTGGGATTCAGCGGTTTTCACCGCTTTTTTTAAATGCTGCATTTATCGTGTTCTCCATATTAGATTAAGGTAACGTATCTGTTCTGATTTTTCTGAAGATATCAATATCCAAACGCTTTGGGCAGCCAGAGGCAGAATCCCGGGATATAGGCCACAGTAAACACGGCCAGGATCTCCACAATGGAAAAGGGAATCGCCTTGACCGATATTTCCTCGATACTCACTTTTCCGATACCGGATGCAATGAACAGGTTTTCCCCTAACGGCGGTGTTTCAAACCCGATTTCACAGCACATCACCAGTACCACGCCAAAATGGATGGGGTCTACGCCCAGGCTGGTCATGACAGGCAAAAGCACCGGTGTCACCAGCATGATGGTGGCCAGGGTCTCCATGAACATGCCGATCATGATCAGGAAAATAATGACCAAGGCCCAGATAATAAACACATTGCCGGTCAGGGCCAGCAGCCAGGCGGCAATGGCATCCGGAATCTTGTACTGCACCAGAAGCCGGCCGAATGCCTGGGCCGTGAACAGGATGATCAACACCCGGCCGGACAGCCAGGTGGTGGAATCCAAAGATTTGAAAATGGCGGGCAGCTTGAGTTCTTTGTAGATGAAAATGCCCACGAACAGGGTATAGAAAATCGAGACAATGGCGGCTTCCGTGGGCGTGAAAAATCCGGAATAGATGCCGCCCAGGATCACCACCGGCGCCATTAATGCCCAGAAACCATCCTTGATGGTCACCAGGGTTTCTTTTAAAGACCACTCGCCTTCGTTGGGCTTGTACCCCTTTTTTTTGCTGATCACATAGTTGAGAATGATGATACCGGATGCGATGAGCAGGCCGGGAAACACCCCGGCGATGAACAGCTGGGTGATGGACTCGCTGGCGGTCACCCCATAAATCACCATGGGAATACTGGGGGGAAGCACAATACCTAAGCCCCCGGAAGACGCGGTGACAGCCGAGGCATAGCCGCGGTCATATCCTTTTCTCGCCATGGCCGGAATCATGAGCATGCCCACGGCGGCCGTGGTGGCCGGACCGGACCCGGATATGGCGCCGAAAAACAGGCAGGCCAGCACGGTGGAGGCGCCCAGGCCTCCGGCCATCCGGCCGGCCAGGGCTTCGGCAACGGCCACCAGGCGCCTGGAAATACCGGATCCCTGCATCAAAGCTCCGGACAGGATAAAGGCCGGCAGAGCCATGACCGGAAAGGAATTCACTGCGTTATAGGCGATCTGTACCAGGGTGGTCACATCCTTGCCGATGGACATGAAGGCCGCCATGGCCGCCATGCCCAAGGCCACCGCAATGGGAGCGCCGATGACCAGAAGAATGCCGAACGCGCCGAACAATACCGATGAAATCATGCCACCCTCCCTTCATCGCTTGAATCGATTTTCATGTCCCGCTTGATATCCTCCAGATCTGTCGAAATATCGTCCACATCCACGATGTCTCTTTTCAGGATATGTTTCAGGATATTGACCTGGATGATCCGGATGCTCATGAGGGTGAATGTGAAGGGAAACAGCATGTAAATATACTGCATGGGGATATCCAGGGCCGGTGAATAAAACGGATATTCCATCATATCCCGGATGACTTCAATGCTTTTAACCGTCATGATGGCGTTGAAAACCAGCCATATGCCGTCGGCGATGAGCTGGGACACATCACCCACGATTTTTGGAAACAGTTTGAACTGAAAGGTGACCCGGTTATGGGCGCCCAGCCGGGCTGCATAGGATGCGCCCAGAAAGGCGAACCAGACAAAGGCGAATCGGGATGCTTCCTCGCTCCAGGCCAGGGAATTCTGGAAAACGGTCCGCATGATCACCTGAAAGAACAGGAGGATGACAAAAAAGCTCAAGAAAAATTTACACAGATATCCTTCGATATTATCCAGGATCGTGATTGACGTTTTAAGCACGCGGTTGAGAGTCACTTTTCTGCTCCTCACCAAAAATTTTTTTCAAGGAGGGTGCCCTGGATTTCAGGGCACCCTCTTCGGCTTCAACCGTTGGTACCAGCAGGTGATTACTGGGCCTGTCTGGCTTTATCCGCTTTTTCAAGCTCTGCCACCACTTCCATGACAGCGTCCTTGCCCCCGACTTTGTCATAGTATTCAGGCCATACTTTTTCCTTGGCCACTTCAATCATTTTGTCTTCGTCAGAAAATTCACTGTATTCCATGCCGGCGTCCAGCATGGCCTGGAGGGCTTTTTCAGATTCTTCCATCTGGAACAGCACACAGTACTGCTGGGCTTCGATGCCGGCCCGGACCAGGATGTCTTTCAGGTTCTGATCCATTTTCTGGAAATGTTTTTCACCGATGATCATGGGCTGCAACGAGAACTGGTAATGCAGCGGTGTGATGTATTTCTGTACTTCCTGAAATTTCATGGTGTGGTTGACAATATAAGGATTGTCCTGACCGTCCACCACGCCCTGCTGAAGGGCGGTAAAGGTTTCCGGCCATGCCATGGGGGTCGGATTCGCGCCCCAGGCTTCATAGGATGCGATCATCAGGGCGTTCTGGGGAACCCGGACCTTCAGGCCTTTCAGATCAGCCATGCTGGTGATTTTGCGTTTGGAATTGGTCAGATGGCGGAAATTGGAATAGGTCCAGGCCAGAATCCGGATTCCGGCTTCCTTTTGAAGGATGTCGTTCCATTGTGCACCCAGTTTGCCTGTGGTGATGGTGACGGCATCCCGCATGCTCTTGATCACATAAGGGAAGGTCAGAATGTTGATTTTCCGTGAAAACGGGGACAGGTTGGGGACAGAGAGCATGCACAGGTCCAGTTCGCCGCTGCGGGTGTTCTGGAGCATTTCCGTTTCATTTCCCAGGGCGCTGCCCGGGAACAGCTGGACTTTCACATCCCCGGCCGTGTAACCTTCCACCAGGTATTTGAACTGTTTGGCAATGGTACCCTGGTCGGAGTTGATGGGATCTCCGAATCCCAGTTTCAATACTTTTTCAGCAAATACCTGGGACGGCATCACCAGGCAAACGGACATCACGGCCAATGTTAAAAAAAGAAATAATTTTTTCATGCGAATTCCCCCTCTGTTTGATTTAGAACTCAAATTTGTTACTATAATAGTAACTCCAATCCTATAATCGAATTTAAAAGAGATATTTATTAATGTCAACCCCTTTTTAATTTTTATCAATGTTTTGTATTTCATGGAACTGCCAAATATGATATGCACCAGATTCTGTGTTTAGTATGACACAAACCAGATAGTATTTCCGTCATTATATGATAAGATACATCTATATCAGACAACAATCAGGATATAAAATGTCCAGTAAAAAAGACCAATATTTTTCTAAAACCCTGGAAAAAGGCCTGTCGATTTTAGATCTGTTCGGCCGGGAACACCCGTCCCGATCCCTGACGGAAATTTCCACGTTAACCGGGATCAATAAAACTTCCACCTACCGTCTGGTCAACACCCTGATCCAGCTCGGATATCTGGTTTCAATATTAGGTGAAGCAAACGCATTAAAAGAAGCAGTACTACAAAGTTGTG
>CALGAJ010000222.1 GCA_937951975.1 uncultured Desulfotignum sp. | reverse complement strand
ATGAATTTCAGGTTGACACGCATCTGGCGGATCTTTATAGTGCGGAAACTGAACATGTATTCCGATAAAAAAAAGCGATGGTTCCCATGACTCAGAAACGATGGATAAAATATCTGTTATATTGTTTTATGATTTCACCCCTGTTTTTCCCCAGCACGGTATTTGCCCAGCAACCGGCTGCGCCCCAGGTGCGGGTATTGACCATCAAGGAGCAGAACGTGGTCCCGGCCAGCGAATATGTGGGCCATGTGGAAGCGATCCAGAGCGTGGAACTGCGGGCCCGGGTGGAAGGATTTCTGGAACAGGTCAGTTTCACGGAAGGGGATTATGTCCAGGAAGGCCAGGTCCTGTACCGCATCGAACCGGATGGATACAAGGCCCGGGTGGCCATGGAAAAAGCCCGGGTGGCCCAGGCCGAGGCCGAACTGGCCCGGGCTGAAAGCCACCTGAAACGGATGCGGTCCGTGAACCCCCAGAGCATTTCCGCCCTGGACCTGGACAATGCCGTAGCTGCGGAGCTGGCCGCCAAAGCCAACCTGGCTGCGGCCCGGGCCACCCTGAAAAACAGTGAACTGAATCTGACCTACACCACCATCTCCGCCCCCATCTCCGGCCGTATCGGGCGTACGGAATACACCCGGGGGAACCTGGTCAATCCCGCGTCCGGCGTACTGGCCACCATCGTCCAGACCCATCCCGTCCGGGTGGCGTATGCCATCAGCGAAAATGATTTCAATGCCGTGAAAAAAGCGCTCCGGGAAATGGATACACCCGGAGAAAAACAGCTCTCGCCCCGGTTGATCCTGCCGGGCAATGAACTGTTTCCGGAGACCGGTCAGGTGATTTTTGTGGACAACCGGGTGGACCGGGCCACCGGCACCATCACGGTGCGTGCAAGGTTCGACAATGCCGACCGCCTGCTGCTGCCGGGACAGTATGTCACGGTCCAGGTCCGGGCCGCGGCCCCGAAACTCATGCCGGTGGTGCCCCAGTCCGCCGTGCTGGTGAACCAGGAGGGCCGGTATGTGCTGACCGTCAGGGACGGGATCGCCACGCCGCAGCCCATTGTCACGGGCACGGCCCTGGACCGGATGTGGGCCGTGGAATCCGGACTTGAGGCCGGGGATCGGATCATTGTCAGCGGGATCCAGAAAGTGCAGCCCGGCCAGCCGGTTACGGTGCTGCCGGCGGATCCGGAGAACTGATCCATGATTTCCAATGTATTTATCCACCGGCCCCGTCTCGCCGGCGTGGTTTCCATCGTCATTACCCTGGCCGGGTTTCTGGCACTCATGAACATTCCTGTGGCCCAATACCCCCAGATCACCCCCCCGGTCATCCGGGTGTCTGCGTTTTATCCCGGGGCCAATGCCGAAGTGCTGGCCAAAACCGTGGCCGCGCCTCTGGAAAAGGAAATCAACGGGGTCTCCAAAATGCTGTATATGTCCTCATCCTGCTCGGACACCGGCAGTTATTCCCTGCAGGTCACCTTTGAAGTGGGCAGTGATCCGGACATCAACCAGGTGAACCTGCAGAACCGGATCCAGCTGGCCACCCCCAAACTGCCGGTGGAAGTCGTGGACCAGGGCATCAGTGTGCGCAAGCGCTCCAATGACATGATGGCGGCCATCAGTTTTTATTCACCCAACAAGACACGGGACCTGCTGTTTTTAAGTAATTATCTCAGTTCACAGGTCAAGGATACGCTGATCCGTATCAACGGGGTCAGCGATGCCATGATTTTCGGGGAAAAAGAATACAGCCTGCGCATCTGGATGGACCCGAAACGGATGACGGCCCTGGGTCTGACATCCAGTGATATCATCGATGCCATTCGCACTCAGAATGTCCAGGCATCCCTGGGAACCGTGGGCATGGAACCCCTGGAACATAAACAGCCGGTCCAGTTTTCCCTGCGGGCCAAAGGCCGGCTCACCGATGCCCGGGAATTTGAACAGATCATCGTGCAGGCCAATGACCAGGGCGGACTGGTGCGGGTCCGGGATGTGGCCCGGGTCGAGCTGGCGGCCCGATCCTATGACACCGAGTCCATCCTCAACGGGAACCCGGCCAATACCCTGGCCGTGTACCGGGATTCAGACTCCAATGCTCTGGAAACCATGGAAGCGGTCCGCAAAGAGCTGAAAAAACTGGAATCCGGTATGCCGGACGATGTGGCCTATGAGATCATCCTGGACACCACCCGGTACGTGTCCGCCGCCATCGATGAGATCATTTTCACCCTGGCCCTGGTCACGTTGCTGGTGGTGGCGGTGATTTTCCTGTTTCTCCAGGACTGGCGGGCCACCCTGATTCCGTCCGTGGCCATCCCGGTATCCCTCATCGGGACGTTTGCCATTCTCATGGCCCTGGGCTTCAATGCCAACACCATCACCCTGTTCGCTTTGATCATGGCCATCGGCCTGGTGGTGGACGATGCCATCGTGGTGGTGGAAAATGTGCACCGGGTCATGCATGAGGAAAACCTGGACGCACCCGCTGCCACGAAAAAAGCCATGTCCCAGGTGGTGGGCCCTATTGTTTCCACCACCCTGGTCCTGTTTTCCGTGTTTGTGCCCGTGGGATTCATGCCCGGGATCACCGGCGAGCTGTACCGCCAGTTCGCGGTCACCATGTGCAGTGCCGTGCTTTTGTCCGCCACCTGCGCGTTGACCCTGAGCCCGGCCCTGTGCGCCACGTTCCTGACCCGGCACCGGGTGGCGGCCAAAGGGCCGTATGCCTGGTTCAACCGCCTGGTGGACGCCAGCCGCAGAGGATATGTGACCGGTTCCGGATGGATGATCCGATGGCTGATCATTCCGGTGCTGCTGTTTGCCGCAGTGATCACCGGCATGGTTTTCCTGTTCATCCACACCCCCACCAGTTTTCTTCCCCAGGAAGACCAGGGCTATTTTCTGATGAATGTCCAGCTGCCCCAGGCCGCTTCTCTGTCCCGGACGGCGGCGGTGATGGACCGGATCACCGAAGAAATCCGGGAACTGGACGGCGTGGAAAACATGATCGGGGTATCCGGATTCAGCCTGCTCAGCGGCAATGCCGCCAATGTGGGATTTTCCCTGGCGATTCTCAAACCCTGGGATGAACGCCGGGAACCCCACCAGCAGCTGGATGCCATTGTCAGGCAGGCCCAGGCCCGGCTGGCCGCCATTCCGGATGCCAATGCGTTTGCGTTTGCACCGCCGCCCATCTCCGGTCTGGGTGCCAGCGCCGGATTTTCGTTTCAGCTTTTGGCCAGGGAAGGCCAGGACCCCCAGGAGCTGTTCGGCATGGCCCTGGGCCTGATGATGGCCGCCAACCAGGACCCGGTCCTGGAAGGGGTCTTTACCACCTATACGGCGGATACCCCCCAGATATTCGTGGATGTGGACCGGACCCGGGCCCAGTATCTCAACGTGCCGGTATCCCGCATTTTCTCCACACTCCAGGCCCATCTGGGATCCGCATATGTCAATGACTTCAATCTCGGGGGCCGGACCTATCAGGTTAAAATCCAGGCCGATGCCCTTTTCCGGGATACCATGGAAGATATCCAGGACCTGTACGTGCGCAGCAATGACGGCAAAATGATCCCGCTGACCAGCCTGGTGACCCTGCGCACCGTGCTGGGCCCCCAGCTCATCAAGCGGTACAATCAGTACACCAGTGCGGATTTCAACGGGGATCCGGCCCCGGGCTTTTCCTCGGGCCAGGCCATGGATGCCATGGAAAAAGTGGCGGCCGACGTGCTGGCCCCGGGGTTTGGTTATGAATGGTCAGCCTTGTCCTATCAGGAAAAAACCACGGGAAACGAGGTGGTATGGCTGTTTGCCCTGGCCCTGGTGTTTGCCTATCTGTTTTTAGTGGCCCAGTATGAAAGCTGGAACCTGCCCCTGTCCATTGTTTTCACCGTACCGGTAGGAACTCTGGGCGCCCTGGCCGGACTGTGGCTGCTGAATATGCCCCTGTCCATCTATGCCCAGATCGGTCTGGTGCTTCTGGTGGGGCTGGCTGCCAAAAACGCCATCCTGATTGTTGAATTTGCCAGAAACCAGCGCCTGGCCGGACTGTCCATTGCCGAGGCTGCCGTGGCCGGCGGGGCCATCCGTTTCCGCCCCGTGCTCATGACATCCCTGACCTTTATCTTCGGACTGGTACCCATGCTCATCGCCAGCGGGGCCGGGGCCGGCAGCCGCCGGGCCATCGGTACGGCCGTGTTTTCCGGCATGTGTGTGGCGACTTTTTTCGGTATTTTTCTGATTCCGGCCCTGTACTATATTTTCCAGACCATCAGCGAAAAAGGCCGGGCCCGGCGGGAGAGAAAAAAAACACTCAAGGATCACTGATACGCTGCGGGCCAATCAGTGAATATCGCAAAACCGGATGTCAGCTCCGGCCTCCACTCCAGTGAAGCCGGGTTTTGAGCACCCGGTAATAGGAATCCGGCTCAAACGAGATCATCTGCACGGCATGGGGGCTTTTGGATACAAAAATCCGGTCTCTGGGGTCCATGTTGAATCCCTCCTGGCCGTCCAGGGTCAGGACGATGTCTTCCGGACTGTCCTCCAGCCGGATCTCGATGGATGTGGAGTCCGGGATGATCAACGGCCGGTTGGTCAGGGTAAACGGACAGATGGGGGTCAGAATGATGGACGGCACGGCCGGGTGCACCACCGGGCCGCCCGCGGCCAGGGAATAGGCGGTGGAGCCGGTGGGCGTGGCCACGATGAGCCCGTCGGCCCGGAACGTGGTCAGGTAGACGTTGTCCAGGTACACGGCACAGGAGGCCAGCCGGGACAAAGCGGATTTGTTGATCACCATGTCATTGAGCACATCCACGTCGGCCAGCAGTTGGTTTTCCCGTACCAGCTGAATATTGAGCCGGGCCCGTTCATGAATCTGATACTTTCCCTGGAGCACCTTTTCCACGACCGCCTGCAGATGATCTTCCAGGGTGATGGCCAGAAACCCCACCTCCCCGAACTTCACCCCCAGCAGCGGGATATTTCTGGTGCCCACCAGACGGGCCGCACTTAGAAACGTGCCGTCCCCCCCCAGCACCAGAATACAGATCAGGTCATCCGGAAGACGGGGAAGGTCAGGGGTCAGGATCACGCATCTGTCTTCCAGCTGCCGGACCAGCTTGTTGGCAGTCCGCCAGGCATCTTCCTGGTGTTTCACGAAAATACCGATACGGGATTTCTTGCTTGGATGTGTCATATTTTCCTGCTCAATGGGCCAGTGCCCAGTTTTCGCCGGTGCCGAAATTGACCTTCAGCGGCACCTTCAACGGATGAACCTGTTCCATGACGTCCCGGGCCAGATCCATCAGGTCAGAGGTTTCCTCCCTGGGCACATCAAAGATGATTTCGTCATGCACGGACAGAATCATTTTGGATTGCATGCCGTGTTCTTCCAGTGCCGATGCCATACGGATCATGGCCAGCTTGATCAAATCGGCGGCACTGCCCTGGATCGGGGTATTGATGGCGGCCCGCTCGGCAAAATGGCGCTGGTTGGCATTGGACGCATGGATGTCCGGCAGTTTGCGTTTCCGGCCGAACAGGGTGAAAGTTTCCCCGGTTTCCCGGGTCTGTTCGATGGTGGTGTCGATAAACCGCTTTACCCCGGCGTACCGGGTAAAATAATGGTCAATGTAGGTTTCCGCCATTTTCCGGCTGATATTCAGCTCATTGGACAGGCGATACGCACTCATGCCGTAGATGATGCCGAAATTGATGGCCTTGGCCTGGCTGCGCAGATCATCGGTCACAAACCCGGGCAGCACCTGAAACACCTCCACGGCCGTGCGGGTGTGGATGTCTTCCTCATCCCGGAACGCCTGGATCAGGATCTCGTCTTCGGCACAATGGGCCAGGATGCGCAGCTCGATCTGGGAATAATCCGCGGATACCAGGGTGCACCCGTCCGCCGGGATAAAGGTTTCCCGGATTTTTCTGCCTTCGGGTTTGCGGATGGGAATGTTCTGCAGATTGGGGTTGGAGCTGGACAGCCGTCCCGTGGCCGTGATGGTCTGGTTGAACGAGGTGTGGATCCGGCCGGTGTCTTCATGGATCAGCTGGCCCAGGGCATCGGCATACGTGGATTTGAGTTTGCCCAGGGTCCGGTACCGGAGCAGTTTTTCCGGCAGGGGATGAACATCGGCCAGCTTTGTCAGCACTTCCACATCCGTGGAATAACCGGTTTTTTTCCGGGTTTTCTTCACGGACTTGAGCCCGAGCTTTTCAAACAGAATCACGCCCAGCTGCTGGGAGGAATTGATGTTGAACGTTTCACCGGCCAGGTCATAAATCGCCTGCTCCAGCTGGTTCATTTCGGTTTCAAAGGTCTCGGACAGCCGGGCCAGGGCGGTTTTATCCACCCGGAATCCGGTCATTTCCATGTCCGCCAGCACCGGAATCAGCGGCACTTCAATATTTGCCATCAGATCAGACAGCCCCTGTTTTTCCAGGTGATCAGAAAACCGCTGATACGCCATAAATGTGAGGTCCGCATCTTCGGACGCGTAAAACAGGGCGTCTTTTGCCGACACTTCCTGGAACCCGATCTGGTCCTTTCCCTTGCCGGTGATCTCTTCATATGACACCATTTTATACCCGAACAGGTCCAGAGCGATCTGGTCC
The DNA here is from genome assembly GCA_937951975.1 of uncultured Desulfotignum sp. Classification (GTDB taxonomy): domain Bacteria; phylum Desulfobacterota; class Desulfobacteria; order Desulfobacterales; family Desulfobacteraceae; genus Desulfotignum. The sequence goes on along the minus strand of CALGAJ010000222.1, from coordinate 917 downwards.
AGGCCATGGCCCCGGCGGGTGGGGTTCAACAGATAAGAAGCGATCATGCTGTCAAACGTCACCCCGTTCAACGGCATGCCGTACCGGGCCAGGACAATCATGTCGTATTTGATATTCTGACCGGCCTTGGGCTGTGCCGGATCCGCCAGCACCGGCCCCAGGATGCGCAGGACATCTGTTTTTTCAATCTGCGGGGTATCATCGGTGTGGCCTAACGGGACATAGAATCCCGTGTGAGCCTGAAAAGAAAAACTGATCCCCACCAGATCCGCGGTCATGGGATGAATGGAAGTGGTTTCCGTGTCAATGGCAAATATTTCGGTTTTTTTCAGTGTTTGCGCCAGTTTTTCCAGTTCTGCCACATCCGTGATCATCTGGTAGTCTTTGTCCGCAACATCCTGTTTTTCAGCAAATTCCCGGGCCAGGGTCTTGAACTCCAGTTCCTGGAACAGGTCAAATGCTTTGGCATTGTCAAAGGGTTTGAGTTTAAAATCCGCAATGGACGAGGTCACATCCACATGACAGTCAATGGTGGCCAGATCCCGGCTCAGCAGAACCGTGTCTTTGCCGGCGCTCAGGTTTTGGTACAGCTTTTTTTTGGATGCCACCTGATCCAGGTTTTTGTACAGATTGTCAATGGACCCGAATTCCGCCACCAGCTTGATCGCGGTTTTCGGCCCCACGCCCTTGACCCCGGGAATATTGTCCGAGGTGTCTCCGGCCAGCCCGAGCACATCGATATACTGGTGCGGGGCAATGCCCATGTCCGCTTCCACCCCGGCCTTGTCCTGAACAATATCCTTCATGGGATCCCATAAAATACAGTCGTCTGAAATCAGCTGGATGAAATCCTTGTCCCCGGTGACCATCACCACTTTGAACCCCTGTTCCCGGGCGATCCGGGCATAGGTGCCCAC
>CALGAJ010000221.1 GCA_937951975.1 uncultured Desulfotignum sp. | reverse complement strand
GGGATGCAAAAAACAGAAACACGTGGGACATTTTGGTGAACGGGATGGCGATCAGCAGCAGCTCCCCGCAGAAGATGTGCAGGTTCAGCCAGAATCCGTAGGATCCGGCCTGGTATCTTGCCACAAGCCCCGTGACAAACGGTGCCAGGGCAATGAACCAGATAAAGTAATCGTTCCAGGTGGTCAGTATCCGCACTTCCGGCAATACCACGCGCCGGAGGATCAGAAAAGCACCGCATCCCACGGCCAGCCAGGAAAGGAAATCCGCCAGAGCCGGTCCCAGGGTGACCAGGGAAAAACCGATTTTGCTTTCCAGAAACAGGTTGTGCCCGGCCAGAAAAAGGGGCACTGCCACCGCACTGACATGGAATCCGAAAAACGCGGCCGTCATCACCGGCTGGGTGCGCCAGCCTCGGGTCCCGTAGGGGATCAGCCATTTGTAGATGGATCTGGCAGCCCCTTTGATTCCCGCAGCCGGATACGCCCGGTAGGCCACCCGGTCCAGTTGCCAGTTCAGGCCCAGAAAATAACGCACAAACCGCACGGCCATGCCGATCATACACACGCCCACGGCAATCCAGAAAAATATACCTGTCAAAAACTCATGCATCAGTCATTGTCTCCATGTTTCGTTCTCATCGTCCCTGTCTGTCAAAAACCACCAGAAAAGCGGCAAAGCCACGAGAAGCCCGCCCATGATCAGATAGGTAATCCCTTTGGTGTGTACCATGAAATCCTGAAGTGTGAAAAACAGGGTATTCATTGTTGTTTTCTCCATATCATTTCAGTTTAGGTCCTTTCCTGTCCCGGGGAATGGGTCGAATAATCCGGATGTTCATGCAGCACGGGCATCCGGGTGGTGATAAACCGGTAAATCACAATGCCTAAAGTCACGATAAACACCGACGTGCCGATTTCCATCAGGCTGGGGATATACCGTTCATGGGACGGCAGGTGGTAGTTGAAAGCGATCACGGAGATATTCAGCCGGTTCAGAACAATCCCCAGCACCGTCCAGGCGGCAGCCCACCGGACAAAGATCAGGTTCCGCTCCCTCACACCCATGGCAAACAGAAATGCGGGAAAAGCGACAAATCCGATCACTTCCACCAGATACCACACGCCCCATCCGGTCGCCAGAAGGCGCCAGTGATCATCGATGGCGATGCCGATCAATTTGATGCCCAGGTACCCCGCCATCACAAACGCGGCGGCTTTGGCAAACCCCAGAGCCACTCCGGGGGCCTCCTGATGATGGGTGTCATCCATATGACGGCTCAGATACCGGTGTGCCAGCGTGCTTTCAAAAATAACCATGGACATGCCGGCAAACATGCTGGAAATAAAGAAATACACCGGCAGATAACTGGAATACCACAAGGGGTGGAGTTTGGATGGGGCGATCATGAACAGCGCACCCAATGAAGACTGGTGCAGGGTGGACAGCACCACCCCGAAAATGGTGAGTATCAGGGTCAGCTTCACCACCAGTGCCCGGATTTTTTTGAACCCCAGCCATTCAAAGGCTGCGGGCGTGAATTCGATGAACAGGACCGTCAGGTACAGGAACACGCACAGGCCTACTTCGAACAGCAGCGAAGAGGTCCCCTGGGAGACGAAAATGGGATATGGCAGCCGCCACGGACGTCCCACGTCATAGTGCAGTGCCAGCACCACCAGGGCGTATCCTAAAAATGCCGTGAGAATGGCCGGGCGGACGGCTGAATGATACCGCTTCAACCCGAAGATATAGCAGGCCGCCGAAGTGACATATCCCCCGGCGGCCAGGGCCACGCCGCACAGCAGATCAAATCCGATCCACAGGCCCCAGGGATTGTTGTTATCCAGATTGGTCACGGCCCCGATGCCCTGGGTGAAGCGCATCACGGTCAATACCGCACCGGCCGCCAGTATAATGCCGACAATGACATTGAAAGGGGTCCACAGTTTCCGGACATTCTGTCCGCCGTTGTCAGTCATGCTACTCATCCTCCTTGGTCTGCGAAGGTTCCGACGCTTTGACCGCCGCTTCCTCCAGCGCTTTTTTCACCTCGAAATTGATGGCGGACTGTTTCTCCTGATCCCATTTTTTTCTGAGCGTTTCCATCCGGTTCTGGGCCTCTTTTCTGCTTTGGTCCACGGCGTCGGCCACGGCCGCCTGTTTTTCCTGCTCAGCGATTTTTTCCTTGCGTTTCGAGATGGCATAAACCCCTGTCAGCAGTACCGGCCACAGCCCCACGACAACAGGCACGGCAGACAATGGTCCGGCCGTGAGCTCCGGTGCGGACTTGGTGCCCAGATCCTCTCTCATCCCCACCCGGCTGAAGGGAAGGCCGGAAAGATACAGCCAGCTGGTGCCCCCCATCTCATGCTGGCCGTATACATGCGGGACGTAACGCTCAGGATATGTCCGGATCCGATCCCAGGCATACGCGAGCAATTCATCGCGTGTACCGGATATCAATGCACCGGCCGGGCAGTCTTCGACACATCCCGGGCGTTTGCCTTCCAGCATCCGTGGATGGCACATGGTGCATTTGGTCACCCGGGGGGCCAACGCTTTGTGATATTCATAGGCCGGGATATTGAAAGGACAGGCCACCATGCAGTACCGGCATCCCACACATAATTTTTCATTATAGACCACGGCCCCTTCCGGGGTTTTTTTCAGTGCATTGACAAAGCAGGCAGATGCGCAGGCAGGCTCTAGGCAGTGATTGCACTGGGTTTTGATAAACACGGGCGAGGTGTTGTCAACGCGGTTGACCACGGTAAAGACATCCGCCCCGGTCCGGCGTTTCTGATCCAGCACGTTCAAATCCTCAAAGGATGTTTCCGGGTCAGGCAGGTTGTTGACCCGGTGGCAGGCGCTTTCGCATTTTCGGCACCCGATGCATTTTGTGATATCATGAAGCACGCCCAGGCTGCCGGGCCATCCGGCAAATTCCTTGTTGGAAGCACCCCGGGCCGTACCCGGAATGCCCATGGCCGGCCCCAGTGCCAACGCGCCCAGGCAGCCGATAAATTTTCTTCGCGAGATACCCATAATCATTCCTCTGTATGTTTCATATCGCTAAAAACAGGTTCCTTATTTTTTCTCATGACAGATCTGACAATCCGTGGACGGTACGGCCGCGATTTCCATTTTCTCATGACAGCCCATGCACTGGCCATGGTATGCGGTTTTCAGATCCGGAATGCCCGGAGCCGAGGTCGGCATCCCATCACCCGGAACCGCATGGCAGGAAGCACAATCAGGCGGAGTCAAAGATGGCGGGCTGTTGTGATGGCAGCCCAGGCACAGGGTCTGCTGATTTTTATGGAACGCATTGGCCAGGCCGCTTTGCTCCACCCGGCGGGCGATCCCGTCCATCACTTTCCGATGGGGAAAACGGCTGGGCTGATACGTGTCGGATAACACACCGATGGTGACCGTCTCCGGGATATCTGTCGGCATCACGGACTGATATTGATCAAAGGCCGTGGAAACAACCGTGTCGGCACGCATTTTCCGCATTTCAGGATCATTCACCACCGTCCGGTCCGGCTCATTGTGGCAGACCTGGCAGGAATTCTTTGTCATCCGGGACCGGGGCATGGCATCATGACAGCCGGCACAATCGGTTTTACGGGTTTCCCGGACGTGGCATCCCACACATCCGGCGGATTCGGTCTGAGTATGCATGGCCTGTTCCAGCCGGACAAACCCGCCTTTTTCATCCCCGGCCGGCGTATGGCACTGACTGCACGATTCCAGCGATTCATGATGACAGGCCCGGCAGGAGGCCGCTGCGGTCTCATGCTGCTTGTGGTCAAAAACAACCGGTGACATCCGGTAGAGGGCCTCATCTGTTCCGGCGGTTCCCCCGGTCATGAACACCGCATCCGGCTGATCCCGTTTCATGCGGGGCACATCCGGTATCACGGGCATTTCTGCCCGGACACCCGCCCTGTGACATCCGTAACACTCAACCGGCCCGGCTTTCACGTCCTGATTTTTTTTGGTCAGATGGCAGGCCACACACGCGTCATGGGAGGCGTCGCGTAAGGATCGGACCCCGTCGGTCTGAACTTCTTTGTGACAGTAAATACAGGCGCTTTCAGTGCCTCTTTCCAGCACGAGCTGCTGTGCTTCGTCATCATACCGATGATGACAGGCCTGGCAGTTGTCCGGGGAGACCTCTTTGTCCGGGGAAGGGATATGATCGGATACTTCATGGAGATAATGAAGGGACCGGTCAAAATCGATTTTTTCCCACTGGGCGCCGGGTACCGGGTCAGGCAGGGCCGCCCCGTGACATGAGCGGCACTGGGCCGTTGTGGGGCCGGCCGGTTGACCGGCATCTTTCCGCTGTTCATGGCACACGATACAGTTGTCATGGTAAAGATCCATGGACCCCGGTTGATCGGTGCGTTGAAACCTGAAAACCACCGCCTGGTCTTTTTGAACGTGACACCGGGTGCAATCGCCTTCAACCGATTCATTGTGACGGGCATGCAGAAACGTCACCGGCGGCATTTCATTCCCATCTGACTCCGGCGGCAGGTTGATGATGATCCGGTCCGGTGGAAACGCCGGTCCGGCGGCCTTTTCAAAGGCGGTCTGCCCCGGAAAAGGAAACAGGAGAAAAATGATCCCTGCTGCCGCGATCCATAAACATGCGATCCGTTTTGCCATCTTCACTATCCTTAAAAATACCTTTGTGATGAAACATTAAAATAAACCAACCAATTTAATAGGAATTTTTCCTACTGTTTTAGTATGAATATGTCAATAAAAAACTGCGGCTCCGGAAAATTTTATCCGCCATTGACCCCAAAAATCGGATGGGATAAAGTGTCCTCATCAGAATCTGGAGAGGTGGGTGGGAATGATGCATACAGCGGTCCCGGAAACGGGGATGCTTTCTTTCATGGGAATGCAGGTGAAACGGCTGATGAGCCGGTTTTCACTGAGTTATCTCAGAGAGGACACATGTGTGGAATATTTTCTGTACCATACCGGCAACCCCCGGGCCATGATCTCCTTGAATCTGATCCTGTCCCATGACCGGTTCGCCAAAGGGCTGTATGTTTCAAAATTCTACCCTCAGCTGTATCAGACGCAGGATTCCCGGTTTCTTTCCGCCGCCTGTTTCTATCTGATGATCCATCACAGTGTCAGCCTGTTCGGCCTGGTTGACCACTGCCGGGTGTCTCTTGAAACCGACGCACACGTGTTTGACGAATTTTATTCCCGGCTCCCGGAATTTCATTTCAAAGTCGCGCATCAGCGCCCGTGCCAACGGGTGTGTCTTTACGGCAGCTATCAACGTCTGCCCATCGATACCACCCTCATACGGAAAAACCGAAAATTGTTTCTTTAATCCGGATCTTATTGTGATATAATCATCCATTGTCCGGCGGATGAAAAAAACCGGGCAGAAAAGAGATGAAATAAAACACCCGGCAATAATTTCTGATCCCGAGGAGGTTTATGCTCAGTGTCACTCAAACGCCGTTACCCGGTACATCCCGGGTGCTGTTCAGAGGGGATTGTCTCAGGTTCACCCTGACTTTAAACAAAAAGGCGGCCGGGAATGCCTGGGTGCGAACCAACCTGGGGACCGCTGCCATTGCCCGGCAGGAAATCATCGACCGGGTGGAAAAAAATGAGATCAAGCTGGATGAAGGCTGGTATGATATCCAGATGATCCGGCAGGATGCGGTCACGTTCACCCTTTTGCTGCCACTGCATCAGACGGGACATTTCCAGGCCAAATGCTTTTTTATTCCTGACAATCAGACGGTTCCCATCTGGCCGGAAGGAGACAACTGCATTTTAAACGTGGAGCCGGCCGGTACCTGCTGTGCCAATATCATCTACAATGCCTTTGTCCGGCAGTTCGGCCCGTCAAAAAACGCACCGGGTCCGGGTCTGGACCGGTCCCTGGTGCCGTTGATGGAAACCCTGGATGCCAACGGTTTCACCGTGATCCCGGAATCCGGGAAATTCCGGGATCTGAGGGACCAGATCGGATTTATTTTTTCCACACTGGGGTGCCGGGCCCTGCATCTTTTGCCCATTCATCCCACCCCCACCACCTATGCCCGCATGGGCCGGTTCGGAAGCCCTTATGCGGCGCTGAACTTCACGGATGTGGACCCGGCTCTGGCCCGGTTCGACCCGGCAGCCACCCCGCTGGAACAGTTCATGGAACTGGTGGATGCCGTGCATTATCACAACGGATACCTGATTTTAGATATCGCCATCAATCATACCGGATGGGCCGCAGCCATCCATGAAACCCACCCGGAATGGCTGGTACGGGGGGAGGACGGCCGGATCAAGGCCCCGGGCGCCTGGGGGGTGGTATGGGCCGATCTGACCAAACTGGATTATTCCCACACCGATCTGTGGCAGTATATGGCGGAAATCTTTCTGCTCTGGTGCCACCGGGGTGTGGACGGGTTCCGGTGTGATGCCGGGTACATGGTACCTGTCGACGCCTGGGAATATATGGTGGCCAAGGTAAGGCAGGAATATCCGGACACCCTGTTTCTTCTGGAGGGCCTGGGCGGTCCCTTGAAAACCACCCAGGCGATTCTGGGTCGCGGTAATTTCAACTGGGCCTATTCAGAGCTGTTTCAGCACTACACCCGGGAAGAGATCACCGGGTACCTGCCCTTTGCCGTTGATATATCCGACACCTGCGGCCACATGATTCATTATGCGGAGACCCATGACAACAACCGGCTGGCGTCCGTGTCCCCCACCTATGCGAAAATGCGGACCGCGCTGTGCGCCCTGTTTTCCGTTTGCGGTGGTTTCGGATTTGCCAACGGGATGGAATGGTTTGCCAAAGAAAAGATCAATGTCCACGAATCTCCCGGCCTGAACTGGGGGGCCAAAGACAATCAGGTGGATTTTATTTTCCGGCTCAACTGGATCTTGAAAAACCACCCGACTTTTTTCCATACCACCCGGCTCACATTGATACAGAAAAATGAGACCCAGGCCCTGGCCCTGTTACGAAATCATCCGGAAACCGGCAAATGCCTGCTGATTCTGGTGAACCTGGATTGTGAAGAGCCGTCTCCGGTTTTCTGGCATCAACCGGATGTGGGTATCGACCGGATTGAATGGATGGACCTGTTGACTGACACCCGGGTTTCCCTGCTCAAGGACGGCCTGGTGGCCGGTATCACTTTGGCTCCGGGCGAAGCCATGGCCCTGACCCCGGATCCGGACGATGTTCAGGCCCTGACCGCAGACCTGCGTCGGGATGAACAGGCACCGGCGCCTGTCCCGGATCAGGTGCTGGATCAGAAATTCAAAGCCGGGGTTCTGGCGGTGAAAACCGCGCTGGACGGATACACGGATGTAAGCGGCCTGGATCTGAATCGTGCGGCCCGGCAACTGTCCGAAGACCCCCGGGAATTCATCCGTTCATTTTTCCCGGAGACGTCGGAAAGCCGGGTGGTTCTCTTTGACGTCACCAAAGACCTGAAGCGTCAGGTCATGGTGCCGCCGGAATTTTTTCTGCTGGTGAAAAGTCCGGTGGGGTTCCGGGCGGAAATTCTGGATGCCCGGGATACGGATCGGCGCTCCCTGGGATACGTAGAAGGCCTGCCCCTGAAAACCGGGGGCTTTTTTGCCTTGTTCATGCCCAAAACGTTCAGAAAAATCCATAAACCCTGCCGCCTGAATCTGCGGTTGTTCCATCCGGATAAAATTCAGACGGCAACTGCGTCGCTTCTGTACCTGGCGCCCTTTGACACCCTGCATGTGCAAACCACTTTCACCCGGCGGAAGATTGCGGCGGATCCCGGACTCACACTGCTGGCCACTACCCGGACCGGCGGCATGATGCGGGCCGCTGGAGACTGGGGGCAATTGCACAGCCGGTATGACAGTCTTCTGGGGGCGAACCTGAATCCCCATATGCCTGAGAACCGGTGGATGACTCTGGCCCGTTGCCGCATCTGGGCAATTTTCCAGGGTTATTCCAGGGAGCTGGCCAAAGACTGTTTACAACGCTTTACGTTTTCCTATGACAATGCCGGGCAGTGGCGGTTCCATGTCCCGACATCCGAAGGAAAATATTATGTACTGGAACTGACCCTGATGCTGTCACCCCGCACCAATCAGGTCCGGCTGTCCATTTCACGGCCCGGGACGAAAAACAACCGCTCACGGATGCTGCCCGATGACGCGCCCGTGACCCTGATCATCCGGCCGGATGTGGAAGACCGCAGTTTTCATGACACCATCAAGGCATTCACCGGGCCGGAGACCGACTGGCCGGCGAAAGTGCATTCCCGAAAGACCGGGTTCGATTTCTCCCTGTCAAACGGCCACACCCTGTCTGTGGATATTCAGCAGCCCGGCCGGTTTGTTCCTGAACCGGAATGGCAGTACATGGTCCACCGGCCCCTGGAAGCCACCCGGGGCCTGGACCCGGAATCCGACCTGTTCAGCCCGGGATATTTTTCCGTTGAATGTGCCGGCGGCCAAACCGCTGAATTGATAACCCGGGTGGACAATGGACCGGCTTTGGAACCGGATGCATGGCCGTCCCCGGCCTTTGAATCGGGTTTTACCATGGAACAGGCCCTGATTCGGGCATTGGACGCCTTTCTGGTGGACCGGGGGCAGGACAAAAGCGTGATTGCAGGATATCCCTGGTTTCTGGACTGGGGCAGGGACAGCCTGATTTTCTGCCGGAGCCTGGTGGAACTGGGCCGGCTGTCCGAAGCCCGGGCCATTTTACATCTGTTCGGCCGGTTTGAACGCAACGGAACCCTTCCCAACATGATCTGCGGCCGGGATGCCGCAAACACTGAAACGTCGGATGCGCCGCTGTGGTTTTTTGCCTGCTGCCGGGATATACTGGAGAAAACACAGGACACGGGTTTTCTGGATCAGGATCTGGGGGGACGGACCCTCAGGCGGGTGCTTCTGGATATGGCCCGGTCCCTTGAAACCGGCACCCCGACAGGGGTTGAAATGGATCCGGAAACCCGCTTGTTGTACAGCCCGTCCCATTTTACCTGGATGGACACCAATTTTCCGGCCGGTTCTCCCCGCCGGGGATATCCGGTGGAAATTCAGGCACTGTGGCACAACGCCCTGATGTTTCTGGAAAAAATCGATCCGGGCAGCCAATGGAAACACAAAGCGGATCAGGTCAGACAATCGGTTGAAACATGGTTCTGGAACGAGACGGCCGGATATTTCAGCGATTGCCTGCATGGGGAGGGGCCGGCGGCCAGGGCCGTACCGGACGATGCCCTGCGGCCCAATCAGCTGCTGCTGATCACCCTGGGTGTGATTTCACCCGGGAAAAAGGCCCGGAAAACCGTGGAAACCTGCATGGAACTGCTGGTGCCCGGCGGTATCCGAAGCCTGGCGGACCGGAAACTGGCGGTACCGTTACCGATTGTCCATAAACAACAACAGGTGAATAATCCGGATCATCCCTATGCCGGGGTGTATCAGGGAGATGAAGATACAAACAGGAAACCGGCTTATCATAACGGTACAGCCTGGACCTGGCCGTTTCCCGTATTTTGCGAGGCCTGGGCAAAGGTGTTTGGACAAAACAGCCATGCCACCGGCCTGGCATGGCTGGGCAGCATGAAACATTTGATGAGAACCGGCGCTGCCGGATACATCCCCGAGATCCTGGATGGAGATTTCCCCCATACGCCCCGGGGATGCGACGCCCAGGCCTGGGGGGTGAGTGAAGCCGCCCGGGTGATACATAAATTATCCGCAAGGAGAACCTGACGTTCATGAGAGAGATGCAGATTTATAAAGTATATCCGGCCATTCCCGAATCGCTGTCATTTCTGGGTGACCTGGCCCGAAACCTGTGGTGGTGCTGGAACGATGACGCCATTGACCTGTTCCGCCGGATCCATCCGGGGCTGTGGGAAAATGTGGGAAAAAATCCCGTGGTGTTTCTGGCCCGGATTTCCACACACCGGTATGAAGCACTTTCCCGGGATGAAAGTTTTCTGGGCCATTTGAACCGGGTGAAAACCCGATTTGAAACCATGTCATCTGAAATATCCCGGGTGCCGGATCTGACCCTTGCCTCCAATGAAACCGTGGCCTATTTTTCCATGGAATTCGGTCTCCATGAATCCCTGCCATTTTTTGCCGGTGGGCTCGGGGTGCTTGCGGGGGATCATCTCAAAGCATCTTCCGCGTTAGGCATTCCTTTGACCGGTATCGGACTGTTATTCCGGGAAGGCTATTTCCGCCAGTATCTGGACCATAACGGCTGGCAGCAGGAGACTTATCCCATCATCGATGTGTTTGATCTGCCGACCCGGAAAGTCACACAGGCATCCGGCGCAGATCTGGTGATCGATATCCCGGGACCGCACGGGATCATCCATGCCTGTGTCTGGGAAATTAAAGTGGGAAAGGTCCGGCTTTTGCTTCTGGACACCAACCTGCCTGAAAATCCGGAACATATCCGGAATATCACTTCCCGGTTGTATGCCAGCCACGGGGATATCCGGGTGGCCCAGGAAGTACTGCTGGGTATCGGCGGCACCCGGGTCCTCAAAGCCATGGGCCTGTTTCCTGTGGTCTCTCACATGAACGAAGGGCATTGTACCTTTGCCGGGCTGGAACGGATCTGTCAGATCATGGAACGGTATGACCTGAATTTTCAGAGTGCGTCCCAGATCTGCCGCCGCAGTACCGTGTTCACCACCCATACCCCGGTGGCTGCCGGACATGATGAATTTGACAGACATCTGGTCCGTCCTTACATCACCCCTTACACGGAAAAATTCAATATTTCCGTGGAAGAACTGCTGTCCTGGGGAGAGGTTCCCGGGGATGAGAAAAACGGAAAATTTTCCATGTTCTGTTTCGGGGTGACATTTTCCGGATACATCAACGGGGTCAGTCAGCTTCACGGAAAGGTGGCCCGGCGAATGTGGCAGCAATTGTGGCCCCGTCGTCAGAAAGAAGAGATCCCTATTTTCCATGTCACCAACGGGGTGCATATCAATTCCTATATTTCCCGCCACAAAAACGCACTGCTGGAACGGTATCTGGCTTCAGACTGGATTGAACGGCAGTCGGAGCCGGCTCTGGTTTCCCGCATTGACAACATCGATGATGCCGATCTGTGGCATGTCCATGAAATGGACCGGTCCAATCTGATCCGAAAATGCCGGCAGCTTCTGATGGATCAGCATGAAAGGCGCAATGCCGCCAGAACCCTTCTGGATGAAGTCGCCACCGCGCTGGACCACCGGGTGCTGACCATCTGTTTTGCCAGGCGGTTCGCTACCTACAAACGGGCCGGGCTGCTGCTCAGGGATCCCCAGCGGCTGACCCGGCTGATCACCAGTGCCGACCACCCGGTCCAGCTGGTGTTTGCCGGAAAAGCCCATCCCAATGACAACGAAGGCAAAGACCTGATCAGACGGATTGTTGAATTCGCCCGGCAGCCGGCCGTGCGTCACCGGATCGTTTTTCTTGAAAACTATGATATCAATATCGCCCGGTATATGGTCCAGGGATGTGATGTGTGGCTCAACACCCCGAGACGCCCCTATGAAGCCTGCGGCACTTCCGGGATGAAGGCGGCTGCCAACGGCGGCCTGAATCTGTCCATTCTGGATGGATGGTGGTGCGAAGGGTATGACGATACCCGGGGCTGGCGGATCGGAAACGGCACGGATTACGATGATCCGGATTATCAGGATGAAGTGGAAAGCCAGGCCTTGTTCAATGTGCTGGAAAATGATTTGATTCCGGTATTTTATGACCGGAATCGGGGGAATCCCCCCCAGAAATGGGTCCGGATGATGAAAGAGGCCATGAAAATGGCCATTACCGAGTTTTCCAGCGACCGGATGGTCAGAGAATACACATCCCGGTTTTATATTCCCGCTGCTGGAAATTTACGGGACCTGACGCAGGAGTCAGGGAAAAAAGCCAAAGATCTGGCCCTGACACAATCCCGGCTCAATGCCCTGTGGTCGCATATCCGGGTGTCAAAGCCCCGAATAAACCCCCCAGAGGATTTTGCCGTAGGCGACACGTTCAGTGTGGTACTTGAAGTATTTCTGGGAGAACTGAGCCCGGATGAGGTGGAGGTCCAGATTTATCACGGCAGACTGCTGGGAACCGGGGAACTTGAAAACAGCCGGGCCGAAACCATGAAACTGCAGAACACCATTGCGCCGGGTGCGCATGTTTACGGGTGCCGGGTGGTGTGCGCGGATTCCGGTCGTTTCGGTTATACCGCCCGGGTGATTCCCAGAGGCGATGACGTGCTTCGCAACACACCGGGCCTGATTACCTGGGCGATGCCGGATGAATGACCCATCCAGTTCTTAAAAACGATTCCACAGGAGGCGGCAAATGGCACAAAAACCCCGAATTCTGATTGTGACGCCTGAAGTCACCTATTTACCTGAAGATATGGGAACCCGGTTCAACTATTCCGCCAAGGCCGGTGGGCTGGCGGATGTGTCAGCCGCCCTGATCTCCGCTTTGTTCGATTTGGGATGTGATGTGCATGTGGCACTGCCGGATTACCGGTCCATCTTTGACGGCGCCACCACCAAGACCCACAGCCGGGAGCTGGCCAAGATCCGGAAACGCCTGGATGAAGAACGGATCCATCTGGCGGCGGACCGGGCCTTTTATTATCTGAACAATGTGTATTCCGGATATTCGGATATGGACCTGAAAGTGTCTCTGGCATTCCAGCGGGAGGTGATCAACAACATCATCCCCCGGGTGGAGCCGGACATCATTCACTGCAATGACTGGATGACCGGCCTGATTCCGGCCATGTCCCGGAAAATGGAGATCCCCTGCCTGTTCACGATTCACAATATCCATACCATGACCTCCACTTTGGCGGAAATCGAGGACCGGGGGATTGATGCGGCCTCATTCTGGCAGTGGCTGTATTTTAAGAAGCCGCCGGAAAACTATGAAGAAAGCCGGGGATGGAACCGGGTGGATTTTCTTTCTTCAGGCGTGTTTGCGGCCCATTATGTAAACACGGTAAGTCCTACTTTTTTAAAGGAAATCGTGGAGAACCGGCACCCGTTTGTGGAAGTCTGCCTGAAAAACGAATTGTCCAACAAGTATTATTCCGGATGTGCCACCGGTATTCTCAACGCACCGGAGCCGGAATTCAACCCGGCGGTGGATGATTTGATCCGGTATAATTATGGACCGAAAAACCACAAGCCATTCAAGGCAGCCAATAAAACCTATCTGCAGAAAATTCTGGATCTGGAAGAAAATGAAAACGCGCCTTTGTTTTTCTGGCCGTCCCGGCTGGATCCGGTGCAGAAAGGGTGCCAGTTACTGGCTGAAATCATGTATCAGATGGTGGACCGGTATTGGGACCAGGGTCTGCAGATCGTGTCCGTGGCATCCGGGGCCTATGAAAAACATTTTCACGAAATCGTCCGGTTCCACGGGCTGGGCCGGCGCGTCAGCATCTGCGGGTTCAACGAAGGGTTGTCCCACCAGGCCTTTGCCGCAGCTGATTTCGTGCTCATGCCCTCGGCATTTGAACCCTGCGGCCTGCCCCAGATGGTGGGAAGCATCTATGGGGCCCTGCCCATCGTGTTTGACACCGGCGGACTGCACGATACCGTGACACAGCTGGATGCTTCGGCAGGCACCGGAAACGGATTTCTGTTCAATGTCCATGACGCCCAGGGACTTTCCTGGGCCATGGACCGGGCCATGGATTTTTACATGACGGATGAACAGACAAGAGAACAGCAGATCCACCGGATCATGATCGACAGTGTACTGGCTTTCAACCACTCCCGGTGTGCCCAGGAGTACATTGATCTGTATGAAAAAATGCTCCAGAGGCCCTTTCTTGTCTGATCCCGGGATATTCAACGATCCGGGCCTGCTGCCATACGCCGATACCATCCGTTCCCGGTACCGGGCCGCACGGAATCTGGAAAAAACGATCCGGGCCGGGCATGACGGATCTCTGGCCGGATTTGCCGATTATCATCTGCGGTTCGGCCTGCATTTTGATTCCAGCCGGCAGGAATGGGTGTTCACGGAATGGGCGCCCCATGCCACAGATCTATTTATTTTGTGCGAAAAAAACAACTGGCGGTGTGTGCCGGAATTTCAGGTTCCCAAAATTGATGATGCCGTGTTTGAAGCCCGGTTTGATGCTGATCGATTCTCCCACCAAGACCTGTTCCGATTGAAAATGATCTGGCCCGGGGGCAAAGGAGACCGGATACCTTCGGCGGCCCGGCGGGTGGTCCAGGATCCCGACACCCTGATTTTCAACGCCCAGGTGTGGAACCCGCCCGATCCCCATGAGTGGCAGGCACCGCCCCCCGGCAGTGGCTCAGGCCCGATCCTGATCTACGAAGCCCACCCCGGCATGGCCCTGGAGGCTGAGCGGATCGGCACCTGGACCGAATTTCAGCAGCATATCCTGCCCAAGATCATTGATGCCGGATACAACACCATCCAGTTAATGGGTGTGCAGGAGCATCCCTATTACGGATCTTTTGGATATCATGTGTCCTCGTTTTTCGCCCCGTCCTCCCGGTTCGGCACGCCCGAAGCGCTTAAAGCGCTCATCGATGCGGCCCACAGAAACGGGATCCGGGTACTCATGGATATCATCCATTCCCACAGCGTGAAAAATGAGGTGGAAGGGTTGTCCCGGTTTGACGGCACCTTGTATCAATTTTTCCATGACGGTCCCAAAGGTTTCCACCGGTTATGGGATTCCCGGTGTTTTGACTATGGAAAACCCATGGTGAAAAAATTTCTTCTGTCCAATCTGCGGTACTGGATCGATGAGTTTCATGTGGACGGGTTCCGGTTTGACGGCGTAACCTCCATGATATTTACAGACCACGGTCTGGACCGGGCATTTGTGAGCTATGACGATTATTTCGGTCCAGACGTGGATATGGATGCCTTGAATTATCTGTACACGGCCAACCGGCTGGTGCATGACCTCAATCCCTTGGCGGTGACCATTGCCGAGGATGTCAGCGGTTATCCCGGGCTGGCGGCCGGAAACGATGCCGGCGGATACGGGTTTGACTTCCGGTTTGCCATGGGAATCGCGGATTTCTGGATTAAACTGGTCAAGGAAACCCGGGACGAGGACTGGCCTTTGGGACTTCTGTGGCATGAACTCACCAACCACAGGACCGAGGAAGCCACCATCTCCTATGCCGAATGCCATGACCAGGCCCTGGTGGGGGACCAGACCCTGATGATGCGCCTGATGGGTTCCCGGATCTACCAGGAAATGCACAAGAACCATGCCGGCATTGAGACCTTCCGGGCCGTGGCCCTGCATAAGATGATCCGCCTTGTCACCCTGTCCACAGCCCATGCCGGATACCTCAATTTCATGGGCAATGAGTTCGGCCATCCCGAGTGGGTGGATTTTCCGTCCCATCAGAACCGGTTTTCATTCAAATACGCCCGGCGCCAGTGGTCATTGAAATATGACCCGGATCTTTTTTACAATCATTTATATCTGTTTGACCGGCAGATGATATCACTGGCCCGGAAAAACGGTCTGTTTGAACCCGGGGATCCGAATCTGTATTTTATTCATGAAGATCACAAGATCATGGCCTTTGCCAGAAAAGACCTGTTTTTTATTTTCAACTTTCACCCGTTCCTTTCTTTTTCCGACTATCAGGTGAATGCACCGCCGGGCAGATACCGCTTGATTCTGGATACTGACCAGTCCCGGTTCGGAGGGCATGACCGGGTGGCGCCGGACCAGGTTTTTTTTACTGTTTCAGAATCTCACCCGTCTTTTGAGCAGCACCGCTTATCCCTGTATCTGCCTTCCCGCACGGCTCTGATGCTTCAACACATGCCCTGACACCCTCACTTTTTTTTCACCAGAGGTCTTTTTCCAGGATCTGGGATTGAATTCCCCAGATCTCGTCGGCATAGGCCTTGATGGTACGGTCGCTGGAAAAAAAACCGGTACGGGCGGTATTCATCAGTGCCCGGGCACTCCATTTGTCAGACTGCTGATAATCTTTGGCAATGGCTTGCTGGGCGGCGACATAGGGGTTGAAATCAGCAAAATTCAGGTATGAATCTCCCGGAGACATGAGAATATTGTACAGGGAACGGAAAATACCCGGTTCCGCCGGACTGAACCGGTCGGACCGCAGCGCGTATATGACCCGTTTGAGCCGGTCGTCTTTTTCGAGATATTCCTTGGGCTGGTAGCGGGGCCGCAGTGCCGTCACTTCATCCACGGTCAGACCGAAAATATACATGTTTTCTTCACCCACATGTTCAAGAATTTCAATATTGGCCCCGTCCAGGGTCCCGATGGTCAACGCCCCGTTCATGGCGAATTTCATATTCCCGGTACCGGACGCTTCCATACCGGCGGTGGAGATCTGTTCACTGACATCGGCTGCCGGTATGAGCCGTTCCGCCAGGGAAACCCGGTAGTCCGGCAGAAATATCACCTTGAGCTGCCGGTTCACCGCCGGATCCGTGTTCACTATATGTGCCACATTGTGGATCAGCTTGATGATCAATTTGGCGGTATGATACCCCGGTGCGGCCTTGCCTGAAAAAATAAACGTCCGGGGAGGGCCGATATCTTTTTTGTCTTCTTTGACCGTCAGATATAAATGCATAATATGCAGGATGTTGAGCAGCTGGCGTTTGTATTCATGGATCCGTTTGGCCTGCACATCAAAAATGGATGACGGGTCCACGGTTTCAGACATGGTGTTTTGGATGTAATCTGCCAGCATCTGTTTATTGGCCTGCTTCACAGCCCGGTACCGTTCCAGGAACCCGGGATCGTTCTGAAACGCTTCCAGCTCCCAGATCAGATCCAGGTCGGCAATCCAGCGCCGGCCGATGGCATCGGTGATCAGTTTTGCCAGTTCCGGGTTGCACGCCACGATCCACCGCCGGGGGGTGACCCCGTTGGTCTTGTTGTTGAATTTTTCCGGCCACATGGAATAAAATTCCGGAACCAGCTGTTTTTTCACCAGTTCGGAATGGATTTGTGCCACCCCGTTCACCGAATGGCTGCCGATGATGGCCAGGTTGGCCATGCGCACCTTTTGTTGATCCCCTTCCTGAATGATGGACATCTTGGCGATCATCTCATGATTGTCCTGGCCGAACCGTTCCTTGACCCGGGCGATGAACCGCCGGTTGATTTCAAAAATGATCTGAAGATGCCGGGGAACCACCTTGTTTAAAATGAAAACCGGCCAGGTTTCCAGGGCTTCGGGCAAAAGGGTATGGTTGGTGAATGCCAGGGTTTTAACCGTCACATCCCAGGCGGTTTCCCACGTCAGTTTTTTTTCATCCACCAGTATGCGCATCAGCTCTGGGACCGCTAAGGCCGGGTGGGTGTCGTTGAGCTGGATGGCCACATGGTCATGGAATCGGGAAAAATCGCTGTGCTGGTTTTCAAATTTACGGATAATGTCACGGATGGCACAGGCCACCAGAAAATATTCCTGAATGAATCGCAATTCTTTACCCGTTTCTTTGGAGTCGGATGGATACAGAATTTTGGTGACACTTTCCGACTGGATTTTCCGCTTGACCGCCTTGATATAATCCCCGTCATTGAAAATATCGATGTCAAAATCCTTGGATGCGGCAGCGGAAAAAAGTCTGAGCCGGTTCACCGTGCGCCCCCGGTGTCCGGCGATCATGATGTCGTGGGGCCGGCCGATAAACAGTTTTTTGCGGGTCCACATCGGCCTGTAATGTCCGTTTTTATCCTCCCGCTCTTCAATCTTACCGTAAATGGGCAGCACATATTTTTCTTCGGAACGCCGGATCAGCCAGGGTGAAGACCGGTTGGGCCAGTAATCCGGCCGTTCCTGCTGATATCCGTTGACAATGGTCTGGCGGAACAGCCCATAGTCATAGTTGATGCCATATCCATACCCCGGCATATCCAGGCTGGCCAAAGAATCCAGGAAACAGGCCGCCAGCCTTCCCAGCCCCCCGTTGCCCAGGGCCGGGTCCTGCTCTTCCTCCACCAGTGCCTCCAGATCAATGCCCTGCTTTTTCAAAAACCGGGCACAGGGATCGAAAATACCCAGATTCAGCAGGTTGTTGGACAGCAGCCGTCCGATGAGAAATTCCATGGACAGGTAATACACCTGTTTGGCCTTGTTTTTCTCATACCGTTTCCGGGTATCAAAATGAATGTCCATCAGATATTTACCCACGGCATAGCACACTGCATTGAGCTGATCTTTTTTTGTGGCTTCAGCCAAGGGTTTGCCCATCATATATTTTACATACTGCTGAAACGATACTTCAAAGCTGGTGAAGTCAAAATACGCCATGATTGTCTCCCGTTCGGCGAGGGGTCAAAGAACAAAAATCCAGCCGATCAAAATTTGGATGTCGACAGATAAAGGCCTGGATCAGGTATCAGAGGCCAGGGTTTTAAGGATATCTTCCTTGCCGATGATACCCACCAGTTTTTTGTTCTCCACCACAGGGATGGTATGAAAATGTTTTTCCACCATGAGGCTGGCGATTTCACTGACCGATGCATCTGCCGCCACGGTCACCACATCCTTGATCATGGCCTGAGCCACGGTGGAAGCCGCAATTTTCTGGATTTCATCATCCATTTTCCTGGACGAAAACAACGGAAAAATGGAATCCAGGATGGTAAAAATAGGGGGGATGGGTATCTCTTTTTGTTGAAAGATCAGATCACTCTGGCACAGGATGCCGACCAGTTCTTCCCGGTCATTGACCACGGGCACACCGTTGATGTGGTTGTCGAGCAGTATTTTTACGGCACTGGCAATATCGGTGTCCGGAGTGACACTGATGATGCTGGTTTGCATGATATCGCGGGCTTTGATCATGGGCATCTCCTTTTCAGACAATAACGGCGGCATTCACAGTTGATAAACAGTATACAGCATTCTTTGACCGGCAACAAGCAAAGAAAATTGCGGGAAAAATTTGACTTTGCTGGGATTGGTGGCCATTATCTGATAAGATGAATCCGGAGTTTCAATCAACCCCTCATACAAGGAGGACTTATGCAGCTTGCCATTAATTTTAAGCAGATGGAATCCTCAGACGCCCTTAAATCCTATGCCCAGGAAAAACTGGATAAACTGGACAAAATGCTGGATGCCCCGGGAGAGGCAACTCTGGTATTATCGATTGAAAAAATTCGTCATATTGCGGAAGTCAACTTGATCAGCGACAAACTCAGAATCAATGCCAAAGAAGAAGCGGAAACCATGTATTCCGCGCTTGACGGCCTGGCGGATAAAGTTCAGGCCCAGATAAAAAAGAACAAGGAAAAAGCCCGGCGGCACCTGGCCGGTGACAAACAGACCATCAAGACCACGCCCGAAATGGAAGCTGTGGCAAAATAAGTTTAAAAGATGCTGCCGCAGCCCCCTGCGGCTGCGGCAAAAAAAACCGCCGGGGCACGAACTCATCTGCCCCGGCGGTTTTTGTTTGATTTCCTGTTCCGGTGGACGTTTGGTTGATTACGCCTTAAGTTTCTTTAAAAATCCAGTCAACTGGGCGATGTGCAGTTTCTCTTCCTTGATGATATGATCCAGCTTATCATGTCCGTATTTGGCGGGAACCAGGTCCTTGAGACCCAGGTAAAACAAAATGGATTCCTTTTCCAGGCCGATGGCTGTGGTGATGATCTCTTCAATGGGTTCTTCACCGGTAAAAGAATTGACGACATCCGGATCCCCTTCACCGCCGTGACTGTCCGCCATGGCTTTCAAATACATGGACAGCTCATCGGCCGGATCAAACACGGTTTCCTGTTTTTCTCCCTCGGAAACGTCTTTTTGCATGGATTCAAACGTGGCTTTATGTTTGTCTTCCATACGGGCCAGTTTTTCCAGAAACGCTTTGTTGTCCGGATCTTTTTGCAGCTCTGCGGCTTTTCTGTAAAAAATGGCGCCGTTGGCTTCGATCTGAATAGCCATTTCAAATACTTCGTTTACATTAAAATCATATGCCATGAATTATCTCCTTGAATAAATTTCAGTCTGTCATCTTAATTTAGATTCCATAAAATACTTTCCATTCACATGTCAAGGGAAATCACCGATGAAAAATTTTGTTGGCTGTCCCCTTGACCGATGTCAAAAAAAAGGGTATCAGATATGCGTACAAAACAAAATGATTGCCAACGGGCGGTTAACTCAGCGGGAGAGTGCTACCTTCACACGGTAGAAGTCACAAGTTCAATCCTTGTACCGCCCACCATTTTTTGTTTCTTTTCTTTGATCCCTGCCATTGTCAGAAAAAATCCAACTCAGACAGATCTTGTTTTCCGGTGATTCGGACGAATGTAAAAAAAAGTTTAAACTTGCGTCCTAATGCAATAAGATGCGTAAAAATACACGGGAGATTTATCATGTGCGGCAGATGGTTGAAATGGGGAATCGTTGTCTGGGTGTGGATATCATTGGCAGGGATATCGGGGTTACCCATTTGTACGGCAATCTCCGGAGAAATGCCGTTATTCCGTATCGGTACCGGTGGGTTGATGGGCGTTTATTATCCCATCGGCCGGGCTCTGGCCAAGGGATTTTCATCCACCTGGACCACCCATGGCCGGGTGGCCGTGGCCCAGACTTCAGGAGGTTCCGTGGCCAATGTAAGGGCTTTGGCCAAAAAAGAGATCGAAGCCGCCCTGGTTCAGGCGGATGTGGCTTTCCGTGCTCTGAAAGGGATAAAGCCTTTCTCAGGAGAAAAAATACCTTCTTTGCAGGCCATCGCCAGCTTGTACCCGGAACGGCTTCAAGTACTGGTTCGAAGGGATGCAGGCATTCACGGTGTCAGGGACCTGAAAAATAAAACCGTGTCTCTGGATGAGTCCGGATCCGGCACACTGGCGGTGATGCGCATTGTCCTTGACGCATACGGATTAACGGAAACCGATCTTGAACCGGTGTATCTCAAACCGGAATTTACCATTGAAAGCCTGGCTCAACGCCGGCTGGACGGGATCTCTCTCATGTCAGGCACACCTGCCCCGGCCATTGCACAAATCATGAGTCCTGAATTTTCTCTGGTTCCTGTGGAACCGGAAATTGCCGCAGCCATTCATCAGAGACATCCGTATCTTCTGCCGGGAGTGATTCCGGCGGACACTTACCCGGGCATACCTGAGATTCCGACGTTGGAAGTTCATGCCGTGTTGGTGGTTCGGGAAGATGTCGACGATGCCCTGGTGTATGAATTGACCCAAACGCTCTGGAATGCCGAAACCCGGCGGCTGCTTCAGGCGGCCCATCCTCTGGGTCATGCCATTACCATGCAGTCCGCGCTGCATGGCCTTACCCTGGCCCTTCATCCCGGGGCCGTTCAATTCTACCGTCAACACAATGCGCTGCCGGAAGGGGATGCCATACCATGAGGCTTGCTTATCGAAGCGCAGCCCCCATCAGCTGGATCACCGTCATTATCGTACTGGCAATGGTATTGTCCGCCGGATTTTATACCCGGATGACCCTGCGGTCTGTGGAACGTATCCTGCCGACCATTCTGCTGGACCAGCTCCAGGCGTTGAGCCGGGTTTCAGAAGAACTCAATGGAGTGATCATTCAATCCGCTTTGATCCAGAAGGATCCGACT
The DNA here is from genome assembly GCA_937951975.1 of uncultured Desulfotignum sp. Taxonomy (GTDB): domain Bacteria; phylum Desulfobacterota; class Desulfobacteria; order Desulfobacterales; family Desulfobacteraceae; genus Desulfotignum. The sequence continues at coordinate 7,843 of CALGAJ010000221.1, read as the reverse complement.
CCGGAAACGGTGGCCGATTTGGTCCGTCAGGTGGATGAGGTGTACAAATCCCTGGTGGCGTTGCGTAACACCTATGTGTTTGATAATCTTGTCCAGGCCTCCACGTTTCATGATGCCGTGGCGGCTGCGCTTTGCCCAGTCCAAGGCATGGAACATCCGCAATGATTCCCATGCATCTGCTCAGATCATTCTTGACAGGCAGCGGGAACGCCTGGAAAAATTTTTAACCGGTGTCAATATTTTCATGTGGCTGAGCGGTCTTGTTTTTTTGCTGGTTCTGATGTTGATGTTCCGCCATCGCATGTTGCTGAAAAGTGAAGCCGCTGCCCAGTCCGAGCGCCGACAGGCGGAAATGAGTCTGCGCCACAGTGAAGAGCGTGCCGTGAGACAGCGGAAAGCCATTGCCGATCTGGCGCTGGACCCTGTGGTTCATTCAGACGACAAAGAAGCGGCATTTGCCCGGCTTGTGGAAACCGCCTGCAAAACCATTCATGTGTCCCGGGCCAATGTCTGGCAGTTTTCCAATGACGACAACATGCTGGAATGTGTGGCGTTTTCCGGCGTTGATCCCCATGGGAACATGACGGGAATGACGATCAAAACAGCCGATTTCCCCCGTTATTTTGAACGGCTTCAAAAAGAGGGCCGAATATTTGTCGACGATGCGTTAAAGGATGAGCGCATGCATGAATTCGTTGATTTTTATCTCGTTCCCATGGGAATCACTTCCACTTTGGATGCCGGTATTATTTCCCAGGGGAAACTGATCGGGATTTTTACCATGGCCCACACCGGTGAGAAACGGACATGGCATCCGGACGAGGAAGCCTTTGCCGGCACACTGGCCGGGATGGCGGCCCAGGTCATTTTCAATGCCGAGCACCGCCGCCTGACCTCCCAGCTCAGGCAGGCTCAGAAAATGGAATCCGTAGGCCGGCTGGCCGGCGGTGTGGCCCATGATTTCAATAATATGCTGGGGGTGATTCTGGGGCATGTGGAATTGGCAATGGGACGGATCGGTTCTATGGGGCCGGCTCAGAATGATCTGGAACAAATCCGGGAATCCGCCATGCGTTCTGCGGATCTGACCAAACAATTACTCACGTTTGCCAGAAAGCAGATCATCTCCCCCCGGGTCCTGGATCTGAACGACATCGTGGACAGCATGCTCAGTATGTTACGCCGATTGATCGGTGAAAACATCCATCTGGTCTGGCAGCCGGGCAAAGATCTGTGGCCCGTTAAAATGGATCCCACCCAGATCGATCAGATCCTGGCCAACCTGTGTGTAAATGCCAGAGATGCCATCAGCGGCGTGGGTACCATCACCATTCAGACAGATAGAAAAACGTTTGATCAAATGTATTGTGACCATCACTCCGGTGCTGTCCCGGGAGAGTATATCCGGCTGTCGGTGAGTGATGACGGGATCGGCATGGACAAAGCGGTCTTGAAAAATCTGTTCGAACCGTTTTTCACCACCAAGGATATCGGTAAAGGCACCGGACTCGGTCTTGCAACAGTCTACGGGATTGTCAAACAGAACAACGGGCATATCAATGTTTACAGTGAGCCGGGCCTTGGGTCTGTTTTCAGAATATATCTGCCCCGGCATATCACCACGCACAAGGATTCATTTTCGGATGTTCATGAATCCGCTCCCGTAATGCCGTCCGGTAATGAAACCATTTTGCTGGTGGAAGATGAACCGGCCATACTGGAAGTGACCGGGCTGATGCTTCAAAGCCTGGGATATGAGGTCTTATCGGCGGACACCCCGAAAAAAGCCATTACCCTGGCAAAAACGCATGATAAAAAGATTCACCTGCTTTTGACGGATGTGGTGATGCCGGAGATGAACGGAAAGGATCTGGCCGGACAAATATCAGTCATGTGTCCGGATCTGAAGTGTGTGTTCATGTCCGGGTATACGGCAGATGTCATCGCCCATCAAGAGGTGGGCGACAAAGGGGTTCAGTTCATTCAGAAACCGTTTTCGCAAAATGAACTGGCAACCCGGGTCAGAACCGCCCTGGACAGGTAAAAATGATATTGAGTTGATCTTGCCGGTCACTGCCCCGGCAAACTGAAAAACGGTCACCGGCCGGATCAGGGTTGACATGAATCCGGTGAATCGATAAGGCGGTCTCCAAATTTGCTGTGCCGGGCAAAATGACGGCGCACCCTGTTTCGGGATGTATCGGCATAACAGTAGACACAAAAATGCGGACAGGTATCATACATGCCGATGTCTTTGCTGGCGATGCAGCCGCAGGCTTTGCGCTGGCCCTTGTCCTTGAGATCGACTTTTCCCGGAACAGCAAACATGTCAAGTTGCCGGACGGTGTCAGGATCGGTCACGCCATGATTCACGAACTGCATCAATTTTTGATCATGAAAGAATAGTTTGCGGATCAGGTCATCATCGATGCATCTGTTTTTGACAATCCCGTAATCGGTTTTCAGGTCCATGAATTCACCGCAGGTGGCTATGGTGATATCCCAGCCCTGCCTGTACCATTGTGTCTTCAATTGTTCAAGGCCCCGGGCGATCTGCTGGATCTGCGATTCCGACGGTTCAGCAGAAACCACGGAAGACCTGTCAAAAAAATCCAGTTCCCGAACCAGGTTGTTCTGAACCTTCTGATACGCGGCGACATCCACGAAACTGACCACCAGTTTGTCAGTTTTGTGCATCAACCGGCTGCCGATGGATGCGATTTTTTCCAGCAGCCGTTCCACAGACACCCCGGGAATGACGATCAAAGGATCGAACCGCCAGACCACACGGTGCCTGCCGATTTTATCGGACAGTTTTCTGAAAGTCCGGATCCGCTCCTGCAGGGGCGGCAGACCGGGTTCCAGTTTTTCCGACGCATAATCGTTGAGGGTGAACTGAAAATAATAATTGATATTCCTTTTTTCAAATTCATCCAGACGGGGCATCAGCGGTTTGGGATTTTTGCTCCAGAAAACAAACAGGCGGGCGGCTTCAAAGGAGATATAAATAGGCTTCCGGTTGAACGGGTTGACCCATACGGTATATCCGGCCCTGACCCGGTTAATCAGCCAGTCGGCGTAAAATGCGGGGATATCGGTGGCCCGGCTGGCGGAAATAATGACCGGCGCCCGGGCAGAGACCTGTTTTTGATCTGCACGGACCACGGTTGTTTTTTTCCATTGCAAGGAACGGGCTGTCATTTTTCCTTTTGCTGAAGAGGGATCTCCCATTTTTTCATGCGGTTCCACACCAGAATCCGGACAGGTGCTTTTGATCCATCAATGATACACCACCCGTTTTCCCAACGGGGCGAAACAGACCAGAGCCAGCCTGAAATGGGCGAAACCGAACGGAATCCCGATAATGGTCAGACAAAGGGCGGCCCCGGCCAGAATGTGTGAGATGGCCAGCCAGATGCCTGCCAGAATGATCCACAGAAAATTGGCCAGCCCCGTGCCGATCACACGCGTTTCACCCACATCTCTGGCATCCACCAGATCTTTGCCGAATGGGAACGCGGCAAAGCCGGCGATCCGGAATGCGGCCCAGCCAAAAGGGATGCCCACTACCGTGATAAACAGCAGCCCGCCCGTCAAAATCCACAACAGCCAGGCAATCAAACCTCCTCCGAAAATAAACCATAAAATATTGAGTATCAGCGCCATGGGATGTCCTTTTGTATCAATTTGCGGCCATTGTTCCGATTTATGCCGCAGCATGGGTTTAAATTGTAAAAAATTAGCACCCGGTCATTTTTTTGTCAAACATTGGTTTTATCGTTTCTAAATTGGAAAGACCCCCGGAAATTCAGATACAAAAAAACTTGATTTTGAACGGGTATCCCTATAGCCTATGCAGACGGAATTGGATGCAAAAAGGATCAGAAACACGTATGAAAAAACGCAAACACATTATTACCATTTGGGTTGGATGCCTGATATCCCTGTTTCTGGCTGGTGGATGCAGTACCACCTATTATGCCGCCATGGAAAAACTGGGCAAAGAAAAACGCCACCTGCTCAACGATAATGTGCAGGACGTCAAGGACAGCCAGACAGAGGCAAAAGAAGAATTCACCGATGCACTGACCCAGATACAGGCTCTGTACAACGTTGACGGCGGTGAATTGGAGACCGCCTACGAAAAAATCAAATCCGGGTATGAGGACTGTCAATCCCGGGCCCAGCAGATTGAAACCCGGATTGCCCGGGTCAAGACCGTCGCCGCCGATCTGTTCACCGAATGGGAAACCGAGATCAATGACATCCAGGATTCCCAGTTACAGGCGGCCAGCCGCCGGTCCAGAACCGATACCCTGGCACGGTACCAGAAAATGGAAACCGCCATGGACCGGTCTGCAAGGGCCATGGCACCCGTACTGGCCAAGCTCAATGATATGGTTTTGTTTCTCAAGCACAACCTGAACGCCCGGGCAGTGGGTGCTTTAGGAAAGGAAGCCCTGTCCATTGAAACCGATGTGGATGCATTGATCCGGGATATGAACCGGGCCATTGCTGAAGCCGATCAGTTTATCGCGCACCTGTAACCCCATCACTCCCCGTTTTTCAGGAGAAAACCGATCATGAACGTAGACGGTAAAGAGATGCGGCCCATCTGGTTTGACCGGGACACGGAAACGGTCCGGGTCATTGACCAGCGGTTTCTGCCCCACCAGTTGATTATCAGGGACCTGACCCATGTGGACGAAGTGATTCATGCCATTCAGGAGATGGTGGTCAGGGGCGCCCCGCTTATCGGTGCCGCCGGCGCCATGGGAGTGTATGTGATCCTGGTTCAAAAAGTCAGCCGGGGCACGGATGACACCTGGTTTTCCGCCCAATGCGAGGGCCTGAAAAACGCCCGTCCCACGGCCACGAACCTGCGCTGGGGCGTCAACCGGGTCCAGGCAAAGGTGCTGGAGAAGACCTCCCTTGAAACACGGATTCAAGCGGCACTGGATGAATCGTTGGCCATCATGGAAGAAGAGGGGGATAACTGCCGGGAAATCGGAACCCATGGACTGGAACTGATCCAGGAAATAGCCGGCCGGAATCCGGGCCGGCCCGTGAACATTCTGACCCATTGCAATGCCGGCTGGCTGGCCTGCATCGAGTACGGCACGGCCACGGCCCCCATCTACGCAGCCCATGATGCGGGAATCCCGGTTCATGTGTGGGTGGATGAAACCCGCCCCCTGAACCAGGGGGCGCGCCTGACGGCCTGGGAACTGGGAAAACACGGCATCCCCCACACCGTGATCACCGACAATGCCGGCGGGCACCTGATGCAGCACGGCCGGGTGGACCTGGTGATCGTGGGTACGGACCGCACCACCCGGGCCGGTGACGTGGCCAACAAGATCGGCACCTATCTCAAGGCCCTGGCCGCCAGAGACAATGATATTCCGTTTTATGTGGCCCTGCCCGTTTCCACGTTTGACTGGGACATCACCGACGGGATCCGGGACATTCCCATTGAAGAGCGGGACCCGGATGAAATCCGGTATGTCCAGGGATGGCACGATGGTGCGGTCACCCGGGTGCGGGTCACCCCGGAGGACAGCCCGGCGGCCAACCATGCCTTTGATGTGACACCGGCCCGGCTGGTGACCGGGTTTATTACGGAAAGAGGGGTGTGTGACGCGTCGGAAAGTGCTATCGCCGCATTGTATGCTGATCGATTCAAGAATGACTGATAATTTTTTTAGGAACCCATGATAACGGATTTAGAAAAAAAAGTGATCGCCCTGCTCCAGACCGACATTCCCGTGGTGCAGCGGCCGTTCCGGCAGATGGCCGAAAAAATCGGCATTACCGAGGAACAGTTTCTGGATGTGCTGACAAGTCTCAACCAGCGGGGCATTATCCGGCGGTTCGGCGCAACCCTCAAACACCAGAAATCCGGATTCAAAGCCAACGCCATGGTGGCATGGAACGTGGATGAAGCCAGGGTGGAACAGGTGGGCACGGTCATGGCCCAATTTGACGAAATCAGCCACTGCTATCACCGCAACCCGGCCCCGGGATGGCCTTACAACCTCTACACCATGGTCCATGCCGCCACTGAATCCGAATGCCGGTCCCTGGTGGAAAAAATTGCCGCAACTGTGGGAGAGAGCGATTATACCCTGCTGTTTTCCAGAAAAGAGTTGAAAAAGACCTCCATGAAATATTTCGAAGACTGACGGCTCCCTCATGCCGGATTCCCCCCATGTCCTGTGCGTGAATCCCTGGATTCATGACTTTGCCGCGTTTGATTTCTGGCTGAAACCTTTGGGACTGCTAAGCCTGGCCGGCATGCTTCGTCAGTCCGGTATCCGGGTCAGTTTCATCGACTGTCTGGACCGGTTTCACCCCCGGGAGACCGGTCCGGTGAAAGCCGGCTGGGACGGCCGGGGGCCGTTCCGGAAAACCCCGGTCCTTCCGGCGGATGTGCTGCCGCCCTCGGCCGGATCCCTGCCCGGGACACGAAAACAATTCTTCCGGTACGGTATTCTGCCTGAGTGGTTCAGAAAAGATCTGGCAGCGCTGGACCCGCCGGACCTGATTCTGGTGACATCCCTGATGACCTACTGGGCCTCCGGCGTCACAGAGACCATTTCCGTGATCCGGTCCGTTTTTCCGGATGTACCGGTCGTCTTAGGAGGAAAATATGCCACCTTATGCCAGGAGCATGCCGAAGCCTTTTCCGGGGCAGACCTTGTGATCCCGGGCCAGGGGGAGCCGGCCCTGGAAAACATGATCACCCGGTTCACCGGCCGATCCCTTCTTCTGAATACCCGGCCGGACGACCCGCCTTTTCCGGCCCTGGACCTGTGTTCAAAATTGACGTTTGCCCCGGTTTTAACGGCCCGGGGATGCCCGTTTTCCTGCGAGTACTGTGCATCGTCTTTACTGGAACCCCGCATGGTCCGGCGGTCCCCGGACCGGGTGTTTGAAGAGATCTGCCACTGGCACCACCACTATAAAATAAAAAATTTCGCATTTTATGATGACGCCCTGCTGGTGAACGGACCCAAGCATGCGTATATGCTGATGGAAAAGATCATTGACGCCGGCCTGGATCTGTTTTTCCATACTCCCAATGCCCTGCATATCCGGGAAATCACACCTGAAGCGGCCGGGCTCATGTTCCGGGCCGGATTCAAAACCATTCGTCTGGGACTGGAAACCGCTGCATTTTCAAAAAATCGGCAATATGATGTCAAGGTCCGGGCCGATGAATTTTTCAGGGCTGTGACCGCCTTGAAAACAGCCGGATTCGACGCACAGCAGATCGGGGCGTATCTGTTGTGCGGGCTGCCGGACCAGAATCTGGATGATGTGGCCGCGTCCATGACGTTTGTAAAAAAAGCCGGGGTGTTGCCGGTACTGGCCTTTTACAGCCCTATCCCCCATACCCCGCTGTGGGAAACGGCCGTCTCCTTCGCCCGGTTCGATCTTACCCGGCACCCGGTGTTCACCAACAACAGCCTGTTTCCCTGTGTCCGGTCTGAAGCGGAACGACAGCGGATTTCCCGATTGAAAAACCAGCGGGTTTCAGATATAGTTTAACCGGATGCATTGGGCATCTTCTTTGTTTTCCGAATCAAAGGAATAATTTATCATGATCGTATTTGATCTGGAATGCATCAACGGCCATGCGTTTGAAGGGTGGTTCCAGGACAAGCAGGATTTGGAAACCCAGCAGGAACAAGGCCGGCTGCAATGTCCGGTCTGCGACACCACCGCAGTGGTGCAGAAGCTTCACCCGATTGCCATCAGGACCTCGGCACCTGTCCGTGCCCGATCAAACGAGGCACACCAGGCATTGCAGGCCGGTCAGGAAGCCATGGCCGAACTC
>CALGAJ010000220.1 GCA_937951975.1 uncultured Desulfotignum sp. | reverse complement strand
CCGCTGGCATCCGGCAGCCGGATATCCAGGATCACCACCTGGGGCCGCTGTTTTCGGAAAAGGGCCATCCCTTTTGTGCCGGTGTCCGCAGTCAGCACGGTCAGCCCTTTTTCCTCGAAAAACATGCCCAGGGTTTCGAGGATGGATTTTTCGTCGTCAATGACCAGTAATTTTGCCATGAAAAGTTCCGTTTCTTGATGGTTACGGCCTTGTCTGTGATCGTGGTATGCGATTTGACACTCAAAGTCAAGTTTTGTGCGCAGATTTGCTGGTGGGATATTTTTAAAGGATATGATATATATCTTTGGTTATGAGCAAGAGAACCGACGGAAAAATAATGGACAGAAACGGTGCGCAACTTGAGTGTTAAAAAAATAATTCTAGGGACCGGCGCAGGCATTCTGCTATTTGTGGCGGTCCTGGCTGCCGGAATTTACGGATACAGCAGAACGGATCATGCCAGAACCCTGGTGGTGAATCAGATCAATGCGGCAATCCCGGGCACATTGTCGGCCGGACAGATCCGATTACTGACTGATGGCGCCCTGCTGCGGCTCGAAGATATCCAGTTGCTGGATGCCGAGGGAAGGCCCTGTCTGGCGCTTGATTCACTGGGTCTTGAAATTCACTGGCGGGCGCTGTTTGACAAGGTGCTGGAGGTCCGTCTGTTTCGTGTCGATGGACTGAATTTAGATCTGACTGCTGATGCAGACGGCCGCATGAACCTGGTACAGGCGCTGGTGGCCGGGGATGACGCGCCGGAAGAAAGTCCGGAAAAGGACACGTCCGGGGGAGGCCTGCCCTTGAATGTGATAATTCGGACAGCTCAGATTAACCGGGGGGTCCTGTCATTTTCAGATCCTGAGAACACGGTTGATGCCAAAACGCTGGATGTGACGGTGACGGAAGTGGATCTGCAACAGATGTCCGGTGCTGTGTCCATGGCAGTGGGGGATGTTACATTTTCCAATGCCACCACTACCCTGGATGCGGAATCCTTTCATCTGTCCGGGTCTGTCAGGGAAAAGAATTCCGGCAGATTCCAGATGGATCTGACCTCGGCCGTCGGGGTCGTGACCGCCTCCGGTTCGGTCAAAGATCTGCTGGATCAGCCGCAGATCGATCTGACGGCCGATGTGACCACCAATCTGGCGGCGGTTTCCCGGATATCACCGGACATGCCGGATCTGGGTGGAACCCTTCACCTGACCCTTTCCGGCCGGGGACCGGTCAATGATCCGGCGGTTCAACTCCGGATCACAGGACAGCATCTGGCCATGGCCCCGGATGTTCAGGACGGCAGCCTGGATATTGCCGTGAGTCTGGCAGAGCGGGTGTTGACCATTGAACCGGGGCGGGCCGACCTGCTGGGAATCACCACGACAGTTTCCGGATTCACCGATCTGTCCAGGGTGTTTCCAAAGGGATTCCTGGACTCCGCCCCTGACTTTGAACAGATGACATATGCGCTGTCCTTTGACCAGACCGGGGGCGATTTCACCCGGCTGACCCCGTGGTTGAGCGGATTTTCAGGACAGTTTTCCTCCCGGGGCCGGATTCAGGGCCGGGGGATTTCCGTGGACACCCTCTCCGCCGGGTATGATCTGATCTCGACTTTCAAAGAGTTCAAACACAATCAGGCAGACATCGATCCCCTGGACCTGAATGTCCAGGTGTCCGGAGAGATCGCTCAGCGGTTGCTCACCCTGGATCAATTGTCCGTGGATACCCGTCCGGCAAAGGTGCAGGGATCGGGCACCTATGATCTGGCCGATCAGGTGGTGGACATGGATGTTACCGTGTCATCCGAGGATCTGGATGCCGCCACCCGGGCCTTTGGCCTGTTTCCGGCCCGGGGCCGGGTGAGTGCCGTGGTTCAGGCACAAGGACCGGTGAATGGGCCACAGATTGCCGCTGTACTGGAAGGACGTGACCTTGGGGCCGCCGGCATGGTTGTGGATCGGTTGGATCTCAAGGCAGCCCTGGACCGCCGGGGGAAAGCCACGCTGACGGATCTCACGGTTCAGGGGCCGGGCCTGGACCTGGCAGCCTCCGGGACGGCCGATCTGTTTGATCCAGGATTTTCACTGAAAAAACAGCTCCAGATGTCCTTGAAAACAAAGGGAAAACTCCGGCCGGAAACAGTGCTGGCACAGACAGATCTGGGAGTGGATCCCCGTTTTCTGGACACGGATGCCGCGTTTGATCTCGACGCCCGGGCAGCCTATGACAGGGGCGGATCCGTGGCCATTGCCGATGTCGCGGATATTACCCTCCCGCATCAGAACATGGCGGCCCGGATCGATCTGAACGACCCCCGGGTTTCCCTGCTCCTGGAAAATCTGGTGGAGATCACCGGTGTTCTGGACAGGGAAACGTCCGGATATGCCGTTGACGTGGATTTCATGGCCGGAGACTTCGGCCCGCTGCTGTCGGCGGTGGGAATGAACGGTATCAGCGGCGGGGTCCAGGGCTGGGTCAGGTCCGCCGGCACCCTGCCGAAGGAGCTGACGGCTCCGATTGAAACGCATCTGGCGGCTGCCGGGGGAACCATGACCATTGAGGTGGATGTCTCCGGCGCAGTGGCAAAGCCTGATTTCAATGCGACCGTGGACCTGGCGGATCTGGTCTGGCATCCGGAAGATGCCCCCCTGGAGATCACGGGCTTGGACGGGCGCATGACCCTGTCCCTGGACATGTCCCAAAAAAAGCTGACAGATCCGGCAAACACGACTGTCTCCGGTACCGGTGGAAGGATTCCGATAAAAACGGTTCAGGCGGCACTGGCATTGAACCCGTCGGGTAAAACCGGTCTGGACCTGTCCGTGATTCTGGACCGGACCATCGGTCTGAAAGCCCTCTTCAATCCGGACACCCTGGGGTTTGATGTCAACAGCACGTTTACCGCCACCCCGCTTGCCCCGTTTCTTGACACCGCCGGCCTTTCCGGTGTGTCAGGACAGCTGGACGGACAGATCAGTTCCAGGGGGCGGGTCAACATGAACCTGCCGCCTCAGATCACCGAACAGTTGAAACCTGCGGCCGGCACCATCAAGATGTCGGCGGATGCAGCCGGGACTTTTTCGGATCCAAAGATCCAGGCCCGGGTCGTTCTGGAAGGGCTGCATTATCCCGTTCCTGAAGCCGGACTGACAGTGTCGAACTTCAACGGAGCGGTCACCCTGTCCAATGACCGGCTGGAAATCGTGTCTGTGACAGCGGATCTGGGCCAGGGGACCCTGGATCTGTCCGGTGATCTGGCACTGGACGATTTTATGCCGGTGTCCGGTCAGGCCAGGCTGCTGACCCGCGGTGTTGCCGTATCAGTGGAAGACACCCTGGACGCGGCCTTCAATACGGACCTGACCTTTTCAGGCTCCCGGGAAAAATCCGGGCTGACCGGAAAGGTGGAGATGATTCGCGGCGAATTTTACCGGGATTTCGAGTTTGATCTGGCCGAGGCCCTGGAAAGCCGGAAGATGGGCCGTGCCGGGACGGTTGAGACTGCTTCGGATTCCAAAGGGCCGTCTTTTCTGGATAAAACCGCCCTGGATGTTGCCGTGACATACAAGGATCCGTTCATCCTGGACAACAACCTGGCCTTCATCATGGTGGAACCGGATCTGAAAATTACCGGAACGGTCCGTCAACCGGTGATTACCGGAAGGGCGAATATCGCGGAAGGGACCGTGGTCTACCAGAAGCACCAATTTGATATCGATAAAGGGATCATCGATTTTGTGGACCCATTCAAAATCGATCCGAAAATCACGCTTCAGGCCGACACGGCCATTCGAAACTGGGTGATTTATATGGATGTCAGCGGAAAAATGGATAATCTCAGGTTCAAATTATATTCTGATCCCGCAGAAACCCATGAAGATATCCTGTCTTTGCTGATCATCGGCAAGACCACCGGGGAACTGGGCCAGGGCGGCGGCTCCTATACCGGTATTCTGGCGGACAAGGCATCGGAAATAATTGGTCAGGAAGTGGCATCATCCACGCCCCTGGACACATTCAAACTCGGGTATGACGAGTCGGATGGGCAGGGAGGCAATGTCAGTGTTACCATGGGCAAGAAATTGTCGGAACGGCTGGAGGTGATTTATTCCGTGGAGACCGAAGAACAGGAAACCGTTCATACCAATGCCGCGGAATATAAAATGCTGGAGAATGTCATACTCAGGGCTTTTAACGATTCACAAGGGGATTTCGGAACCGAAATCACCCTGAAAATGGAGTTCAGATAGATTCGGATGAAATCACCAAAAACCATGGATAAAATAAGGCAATGCATGATGGCCGTCAGCCGGGTGATGATGTATTTCTGGTTGATCTCAGGAATGACCGGATGGGTCCCGTCAATCCATGCTGAAACGACCAGCCCGGTCATTGAAAAAATTGATGTGGACATACAAGGCAGTACACCGGAACGGCAGGCGAAATTACGCTCCATGGCTTTGCGGATGATTCAATTTCAGCCGGGAGACCGGTTTGACGCCGGCGCCCTGGACACCACACTCTCATTTTTGAAACAATCCGGGCAGTTCAGCGCCATTCACGTACCTGATCCGGACCTGGATGCGGAATCCATTTCCTTGATTTTCCAGTTGACTCCGGTGATGCAGGTGAAACGCATCGAGGTGACCGGGGCATTCCCTGTTTTCAGTCAGCCCATTGTCCGGGCCACGGATTACAGGGTCGGCGGCCCTTTTTTTGAGGATCAGATAAAGAAAAATATCCAGGCCGTGGAATCGCTGATGAAGGAAAAAGGATACGTGGATGCCCGGGTTCATATCCGAACGGAAACAGCGGAAAATCTGGAAAAAAACGTGTTTATCGACGTGGAAAAAAATGTGCCCCTCCGGACTGTTGACATCGAGATCAAAGGGAATCGGACATTTTCCGATACCCGATTGAAAATGCGCATGAAATCATATCAGCTGCCATTGTTTTTCTGGAGCAAAGGCAGCAGAACCGTTTCGTCCGAAGTGGCAGCGGATGTGAAGGAGCTGTTGTCTTTTTACCGGAAAAAAGGGTTTGTGGAAGCAGCTGTTTCATCTGATCTGCACACGGATATGGAACAAAAAATCAGCCGATTGACGATTCTCATTGATGAGGGACCCCAATACCGGGTGTCTTTTTCCGGAAACAAAGAATTCAGCGACCGGACCCTGAAAAAGGATCTGACGATCTGGTCAAAGGGAAACCGGAATGATTTCGGGTTGAAACGCAGCATCAAGGCAATCCGGGACCGATATGAGAAAGCCGGTTACAAGGATTGTGAAGTGGATTTCACGGCAAAAAGCGGTACAGAAGGCCAAAAACCGGTGCGGGATATAGAGATACGGATACATGAGAATACCCGGTATCTGGTGGACACCACCAGGATCAAAGGGGTGAATGCGTTGGATGAAAAATCTTTGTCCTCTCATCTCAATACCCGGGGAAAAAGCCTGTTCTATGACGGGCCGATGGTCGAAAACATGCCGGAGTCGGATCGTCAGACCCTGGAAAATATTTATAAAAGCCAGGGATTTGAAAATACCCGGATAACTGCGGATGTGACCTGGAAAGAACCGGATGAGAAAAATCGGAACCTGGCGGATGTGGTGTTTGATGTGACCGAAGGATATCGCAAACAGGTCACAAAGGTTGTTTTTGAAGGGATTCCAGAAGACCTTGACCCGGCACTGTTCCATCAGAAGATCAAAACCCGGGAAAACGAATCTTACCTGCCGTCCCGGATAAACGAGGACCGGATCGAGATTCTTTCTTTTTTAGGGGAGCAGGGATATATTTATGCGGAAGTCACTCCCCGGGCCGAACCGGACGGCAGAGACATCAAGGTTGTTTTTCAGGTCACACCCGGTCGGATGGCGACTGTAGGCGGGGTCTGGGTGTTCGGTAATTTCGATACCAGAGAGGATGTCATCCTCCGGCACAATACCCTGGAACAAGGGGACCCTGTCTCTTTGAACGGATTTTTGAATCTTCAGAACGATATCAGAGATCTCCAGTGTCTGGAACGGACAAATTTCAAAGCCATCGGGGTTCAGGAAAAACAGGATCAGATTTTTTTCACAGCGGAAGTAGAAGAAAAAAATCCCTGGTTTCTGGAAACCAGCATCGGGTACGATACGTCCAAAGATGCGTATCTTGCCGTGTCCTCAGGTAACCGCAACTGGCTGGGGAGCAACCGGAGACTTTATCTGAATGCCGAAGTGTCAGGCATTGGATATGACACTGTCCTGGGTGTCACGGATTATGATTTTCTTGCCCAGCGGGTGTACTCGGATGTGAATATCTATATGTCTGAAGAAGAACTTAAAAATCAGAATTTCGGTACCCGGAAATATGGGTCTGCTTTGACGTTTGAAAAACCGGTGACCCAAAACCTGACCCTGGGAACCAGTTTCGGACTGGAATCCAGGGAACAGTATCCTACAGGGAATACCACCGGTATCAATCCCGATGTCTATGAAGCCCGCGGGATCCTTTCCGCCACCCCGTTTGTGACCTGGTCTTCGGTGGATTCCTATGCCCGGCCCACCCGGGGCTTTTATCTTAATGCCTCTGCCGGATACACCCGTGATATTTTTGAGGACCTGGACAATTTTATGAAATATCAGATAAAAGCCAAGTATTATACACAGCCTTTTTCACGGCTGGTTCTGGCATTTCAGGCCATGTACGGCACGCTGCAGAATTTTTCTTCAGACACGCTTCTGCCCGATGATCAGTTGTTTTTTCTGGGAGGCATTTCAGATGTGCGCGGGTTTGATGAAAATGAACTGCTGGTGGATGATTTCGGAGATCCTGTGGGAGGAAAAAACCGGATGGCCGGTTCCATCGAGGCCCGGATCGATCTGGGCGGGAATCTGGAACTGCCGGTTTTTGTCGATGCCGGTGCCCTGCAAGATACCACAAGAGATGCCCGTGACGAAGAATTTAAATATACAGTGGGATCCGGGTTGCGGTACATGACGCCGGTGGGGCCGGTGGGACTGCTGTACGGATACCGGCTGAATCCGGAAACCGGGGAAGACTCAGGCCGGGTGCATTTTTCCATCGGATATACGTTTTAGACAGCAGAAAGGCGGACATCCATTCAGGATGCCCGCCTCCATTTGCAGGCCGGGTCAGCAAGAACAGTCCCGTCAGTACATCAGGTTGGGCAGAAACATGATGATCTGGGGGAAAGTGATAAGAATGAGAACCCCGAAGATCACGGCGAGGAGAAACGGGAAAATGCCTTTGAAGATCTTTTCCAGGGGCACCCCCTCATCCAGCACGTTTTTCGCCACGCCGTACACCACATAGACATTGATGCCCACCGGCGGGGTGATCACCCCCATTTCCGTAACCATGACAATGATGACCCCGAACCAGATGGGGTCATATCCCAGTTCCAGAACCACGGGAAAGAAAATGGGAACCGTCAGGGTGACAAACGCCAGGGCATCCATGAAACAGCCGCCGAAAAAATAGATCATAAGCACCACGCCCAGAATGAATACCGGGGAAAAATCCAGACCGGATACCCACCCGGCGATTTCAAACGGAATCCGGGTGACGGCCAGAAATTTACCGAAAATCACGGCCCCGGCAATGAGCATGAGCACCATGCAGGAGGTCCGCAGGGTTTCCATCAGGGATTTGACAAACCCTGCCCAGGAAATCTGCCGCCGGATCACCGCAACGAGCAGTACACCGAAAGCACCGATGGCCGCGGCTTCCGTAGGTGTGAACAACCCGATGAAAATACCGCCGATGACCAGAACGAAAATGATCAGGGTTTCACTCAGCCCCATCAGGGATTTCAGTTTTTCAGACCAGGTGAAGGTCTCTCCCCGGGGGCCCTGGTCCGGTGAAATCCGGCACCTGATATAGATGCAGATGATGAACAGCAGCGTCACCAGCAGGGCCGGAAAAATCCCGGCCACAAAAAGTGCGCCGATGGATTGTTCCGTCAGAATTCCGTAGATGATGAGTACCACGGACGGGGGCATGATCATGCCGATGCCGCCACCCGATGCCACGGACCCGGTGGCCAGTTCATCGTCGTAATTGTACCGTTTCATTTCCGGCAGGCCCACGGTGGCCATGGTGGCCGCGGTGGCCGGGCTGGAACCGCAGACCGCTCCGAATGCGGTACACGCGGAAACCGTTGCCATGGCAAGTCCTCCCCGGATGCCGCCCAAAAATTTATAACCGGTATTATAGAGCCGCTTGCTGATGCCGGAGTTGAACCCGAGCTGTCCCATGAGAATGAACAGCGGGATCGTGGTCAGGTCATAGGATTCAAAGGTTTCATAGATGTTTCTGGACAAAAGGACCAGACCGGCGTCTGTGTTGATCACGATGGAAAATCCTACAAACCCCACAGTGGCCATGACAAACGCCACGGGCATACGTGACAGAAACATGAGGATCATGATCAGGATACCGGTAATGCCGATAAGTGTCGGGCTCATTTCTCACTCAACTTTCGTAATTTTTGAATGTCTTGAAAAATCATTTCCACGATCGTCACCGTAAACAGAAGCAGGGCGAACGACAGCAGGTACACGATGTAATAGATGGGGAACTGCAGGTTCATGGACACTTCACCGGTATGCTGGATGTCTTCGGCATACAAGAACATCTGCCAGGTGATGAGGAAGAACAGGACCAGAGTCAGGACCCTTGTGAAAATATCGATCCAGATCTGGGTTTTGTCCGGCAGCAGCCGCACCAGGATTTCCACCCCCACATGGCCGTCCATTTTATACGTATAGGGGAGAGCGGCAGCCACCACAATGGTTGCCAGAAATCCCACCAGTTCTACGGAACCGAAAATCGGAGACTTGAAAAACCGGCCGATGACATCCACCACCGTCAGCATCATCATGGCGGTGAGGGCGACGGCACCGATCAGTTTCAAAACGTCTGACAGTTTGTTCAACACCTGGGAGAAAACATGCATAATCAATCCTGTTGCTTAGAATATCCTGGAAACCGGTGGGATGAATGGACGGACATCCCGGCCTGTTCAGGCCGGGATGTCCGTTTTCATGCCCGGTGACAGGGTTCTGTATTTATAAGTTTTCTTTGATGAAGTCCACCACTGCCTGTCCGTCAATCCCTTTTTCAGCGGAGGCTTTGATATAATCATCGATCACGACGGATGCTTTATCCGCCCATCTTTTGGATTCTTCATCAGACAGGGGAATCACTTTTCCGCCTTTTTCCAGGAAGAACTCCATTCCCTTTTCATCCGCCACATCCCATGCCTCACCATGTTTCAAAGCGAATTCCGCGTTGATTTCCCGGATGATCTGCTGCTGTTCCGGAGTGAGGCCGTTCCATTTGTCCTTGTTCATGAACACGGCAAAGGTGGTGGTATAGGCGGTGGAAAAGTTCTGGGTCATGTAGGAGACCACTTCGCCGACTTTCCAGCCCTTGTTGGTTTCCACGGGGTGAACAGACCCGTCCACAACGCCTTTCTGAAGCATCTGATAGGTTTCGTTCATGGCTTTTCCAACCGGAGAACCGCCCAGTGCCGCCACGGTATTTCCGCTGACACCGGTGGAGCGGATTTTCAACCCGGCGAGATCTTCCAGTGTCTTCACTTCCTTGTCCCGGGTATGCAAAAGACCGGGACCATGGGCATGAAGAAACATCATTTCCGTATCTTTGAATTCTTCGGGATCGAATTGTTCCAAAACCGCGTTGGCAACGTTGGTGGCCTGGACACCGGACTCATACCCCATGGGCAGATCAATGGCTTCACCCACGGGAAAGCGGCCTTTGGTGTAGGCCAGACAGGTCATGCCGATATCGGCGATCCCCTGGACCACACCATCATAAGTCTGATGGGCCTTGGTCAGCGTGCCGGCCGGAAAATAGTTGATGGTGATTTCTCCATTGGTACGGGTTTCGACCTCTTTTATCCATTCTTCAGCCAGAAGACTGTTGAAATGGGTGGGGGGAAAGAAATTGGAGTAGGTGAGTTGGGTTTTGGCCGTTGCATTTAATGTGAAAAATGTGCAAAAGCAAAAAACAAGTAACGCCGGAATCGTAAACCTTTTCATCGTGTTGACCTCCTGAAAAATGGGTTCTGAAAAAGGAAAAATAATAAACGATGTACGGGAAGCACCCACCTCCTTTCATTTTGAAAAATTAGTGTTACAATGTAACTATAATTAAGCTGAATATTGACACTATATTTAAAGATGTGAAACCCTGTCAAGAAAAAAATATGGTTTGAAATAGAAAAACACCGAATAATTGGTTGATATATCAACTATTTTCAATTCGTACATGAACGCGCCTGGTTGAACTGAGTTTGTCGCTGACTTGTTTGATCTGATCCAAAAGGGATAAAAAAAACTTGACTTAGCTGTATTGTATCTATAATGTATCTAATAAGTAGCCGAGGTTGTCAAGTGCCAGGGAAAACAACACGTGCGGACGGATTTGTCCGGATCCGGTTTGACAAACCTGGGAAGATTTTTTCTTGACAGGTAGTTACAATGTAGCGTAATCATGGTTACATTGTGTGTTTTCAATCCAAGTTAAAATGGATGTCAGGGCGTTAAGGTGACAAGGTATTATAGGTAAAAGACAACAAGGGGAATAATATGAGGTACGCAGAAACAGGGTTTAATTTAGAGGTTGATCTTACCCGGGGCAACATCGAAAAGGTGGCGACCGACCCCAGGGATACAGCACTCTATCTGGGAGGGCTGGGAACAAATGCCAAAATCTTATGGGACCGGGTGGGGCCGGAAGTGACTCCCTTTTCCCCGGAGAACCTGTTGATTTTCAGTGCCGGCCTGCTCTGCGGCACGCCGGCCACTGGATGCAACCGGACCATCTTGTCCACCATTTCCCCCCAGACCGAGCTGATGGCGTTTTCCATGATGGGCGGATTCTGGGCCCCGGAACTCAAATATGCCGGATATGACAAGGTGATCCTGCGGGGCAAATCTGAAAAACTGGTGTACCTGTGGATTCACAACGATACCGTGGAGATCCGGGATGCATCGCACCTGGCCGGCAAAGGGGCTATTGAAACAGTTGAGGAGATCCGAAAAGAACTCAAACAGCCCAAAGCCCAGGTGGCGGCCATCGGTCTGGCCGGTGAGAACCGGGTGTATTACGCCTCTGTGGAACAGGGCCGGTCCTCGGCCAGCCGGGGCGGCATCGGCGCGGTCATGGGGGACAAGCGGGTCAAAGCCATTGCTGTCAGGGGAACCAAAGATATCAACCTGGCGGATCCGGAAAAATTCATCTCCCTGTGCACTGAGGTGCTCGATTACATCAAATGGCGGGAAGACAACCCCATCAAAGGGGTGATGACGATCCTCCAGGGCCTGGGATCTCCCCAGGAGATGAAAGTCCATGACGAAAAATGGCACACCGAGAACTTCATGTGGGGCAACTCCCGGACAAGGCGCAAAGGGTTCTGGAACGAGGAGATCGAAGAAGCCTGGACAGACACCCTGGAAGGGGCCCGGACCCGGCTCATCTCCTGTTTCAACTGTCCCATGAAATGCGGGGCCACCATTTCCATGCCCGGGCTGCCCACCTATATGATGAAATGCTTTACCAAACTGACCTATACCATGGCGGCTTATTCCGACCTGGACTTTGGCCTGCGCATCGCCCAGAAAGCCACGGAATACGGGCTGGACGGGTTTTCCACTCCCCAGGTGATGGCCTTTGCCCTGGAACTGCTGGAAGCCGGAATTTTAAAACCCGAGGATTTTCCGGGCCTGCCGGAATCCAACGAAGACCGGTTTTTCTATCTGCTGGACATGATCGTGAACCGGGAAGGCATCGGCGATGTCCTGGCCAAGGGCACCTACTGGGCCGCCAAGGAGATCGGCAACGGGGCCGAGGAATACGCCCACAACACCATCAAGAAGCATGAGCAGCTGCCCTTGAAACTGTCCATGCTCAATCCCATTTACTTTCTGATGTACTCGGTGGGAGAGAAGATCAACATCACCCAGATCGAAGGCCAGTTTCCCCAGGCCCCGTTCCCCAAACGGGAGCACCGGGAGAAATTCTGCGAGGACTGGATCCAGGTTCCCCATGAAAAATTCAAACAGTATTTTATAGACTGGGAACTGCGGGGGGAAAATTCCATCCCCTATTATCCCACGGTGGAGATGACCTGCGACATCGTGGAATGGCAGGAGATGATGCACTATATCGATGACGCTTTAGGCCAGTGTGCCGGGCTGTCATCTTTTCCGTTGAAACCACCCTACCATATTCACAATTATCCCAAATTCATCTCAGCCGGAGCCGGCATCGACATGGACGAGGAGAAGCTGTCGGATGCAGCCAAGCGGTACCGGACTCTGGTCCGGGCTGTCAACATCCGGCGCGGCATGAGAAGGCAGGATGACAGACCGCCCGAGAATCACTGGAAAAAACGGTTTCCTGAACTGGAGGAAAAACTGCTGGATGGCTATTACCAGTTGAAAGGCTGGAACAAGGAGGGAATTCCCACCAAAGAGGCCCTGGAAAAAATGGGGCTGGACTATGTGGCAGAAGATTTTCTTCAGCGGGGCATCCTCACCGAAGATGAAACCGCAGATGTGCAGACAGAAACACAGACCCAATAGCGTGGAGGGCTCAGACCGTGGCTGGTAAAACAAAAGAAAAGAAAATAGTCAAGACCATAAAGATCGACGTGGACAAGTGCAACGGGTGCCGGGCCTGTGAAGTGATCTGCTCCGCGTTTCATGCATCCCCTAAGTACAGTTCGAATAACCCGGCCAGATCGAGGATCCGGATTATCCGAGAACCGCTGCGGGATATTTATGTGCCGGTGTATGCAGGGGAATATACCATGGCGGAATGCGCCGGCCGGGACAAATACACCATTGACGGCAAGGAATATGATGAATGCTCCTTCTGCCGGGCCTCCTGCCCGTCCAGGGAGGAGTTCAAGGAACCGGATTCCGGGCTGCCGCTGAAATGTGACATGTGTGAAGGCGAAGACGAGCCCCTGTGTGTCAAATGGTGCCTGGTGGACGCGCTGACCCTGGAGGAGCGGGAAGAAGAAGTGGAAGAACAGGAGGAGATGGAAGACCTGGAAATCGGGCTGGAATCTCTGGCGGACAAGTTCGGCATGCAGACCATCATGGATGCCCTGGCCCGTATGTCCAAAGACGACAAAAGCAAAAAATAAGGACACACCATGGAAACCTTAGCGCCTTTTATAGAGGTAATCGACGAGATCAAGGAAGCCGGAGGAGACCCGTTCCAGCTGTGCTTCCAGTGCGGGCTGTGCGATACGGTGTGCCCGTGGAACCGGGTCCGGGATTTCAGCATGCGGCGGCTGGTGAGGGAAGCCGCTTTCGGATTGACGGAAATCGAGGGCGAGGATATCTGGCGGTGCACCACCTGCGGCCGGTGCCCGTCCCAGTGCCCGAGAGGGCTGGGCCAGATCGAGGTGAGCCAGGCCCTGCGCCGGGTGGCCACGGAATACGAGGTGTTTCCCGCGTCCGTCAAAT
>CALGAJ010000219.1 GCA_937951975.1 uncultured Desulfotignum sp. | reverse complement strand
TACGAGATCACTGTGTGACTGGAGTTCAGACGTGTGCTCTTCCGATCTGAACTGGGATATGACGAGGAAGCGGTCAGAAAGGAGGCCCGGCGGTGTCTGCGGTGCGCTGTGTGCCGGCGGTGCGGCAAATGCGTGGAAGTGTGCCGGGACAAGATGGGCATCGACGCGCTGCACCTGGGATACCTGGATTTTGATCATCCCGTGAAAACCGATTTCCGGCAGACGGCTGAAAAATGCATCACCTGCGGGGCCTGTGCCGCCAACTGCGAGAACAATGCCATGGTGATCGAGGAACGGGACGGCAAACGCATGCTCAAGCTGTGCGGGACCATTTTGAATGAGCAGGATATTCAGCATTGCGAGGCCTGTGGCGCCAAACTGCCGTCAGCCCAGTATATGGCATTTATTTCCGACAAAACAGCGGATGTCACGAAAAAATCGGATCAGCGGCTCTTGTGCAACAACTGTCAGCGCAAGCTGTCCGCCAAGATTCATGTGTCAACCCGGCCGGTTAAAAACCAATAAAGGAGAAATGTTATGGTATTCAAACGCGGCAGCCGTGTGGAAGTGTTTCAGGCATCATCCGATGAAGCCTGGGAGCCGTATATGAATGATTTCATCGGTGTCCACGGGGTGGTGACCGACCCGGATACCTCCATCAATGACCCGGATGATCTTATCGAGGTGAGCCTTCAGGGAAAAGGGACCCACCGCCTGCCCCAGGACTGCCTGAGGCTTCTGGACGACAAAAAGGGTGAGCCGTCATGATAGAGATCCTCATCAACGGGAAATCCATTGCCTGCGAGGAACATCAGACAGTGCTGGAGGCGGCCCGGCACAACGGCATTGAAATTCCCCACCTGTGTTACCACCCGGCATTGAAACCGTCCGGGGCCTGCCGGGTCTGCGGGGTGGAAGCCACTTCCCCCAGCGGGCGTCAGACCGTGATGCTGTCCTGCCTGCTCAAGGTCAAGCCGGGGCTGAAGGTGCTGACGGATTCGCCGATGGTCAGCGCCCACCGTCAGACTGCGTTCGAGCGCTTGATTCAGCTGGCGCCCCATGCCCGTCGGATCCGGGACCTGGCCCAAAGATATCATGTGGAGTTGCCGCCGGAGCCGGATGAATGTATCCGGTGCCGGCTGTGCATCCGGGTCTGCCATGAAATCGTGAAAGCCGGGGCCCTGAAAATGGAGAAAACCCCGGCCGGCGGCCGGGTGGTCAAGGGAGACGGCCAGTGCATCGGGTGCGGTACCTGTGCCAATATCTGCCCCACGGATGTGATCCAGGTGACGGACAAGGATAACGTCCGGACCGTGTCCATTCAGGGGGAAACCATCGGGCAGCTGCCCCTGGCACGGTGCGAAGCCTGCGGACGGATGTTTGCCACGGCGGATTTCCTGACCCGGGTGTCCCATATCAATCCAGCCCATCCGGATACCAAGGAACATCACAACCTGTGTCCGGGGTGTATCAAACTGATGTCCACCCGGGCCAGAACCGAAAAAGCGCATATAAAAAAATGAACCGGACGGGCTGTCTCATCTGCCTGGCCATGGCCTGGGTATTGTTGCGGCCGGCACCGGTTTTCGCCATCCAGATACACGGCGGAAATGCCGGCATTATCGCTCATCAGATCGGGCATCTGTTTTTTTTGTTCGCCATGGTGGCCCTGATGTTCACCATCAACAGCCAGGGATTGATCCGGCAGAAGGGATGGCGCCAGATTCAGCTGGGGGCCCTGTTTTTTATCTTCTGGAACCTGGATACCATTGTGGCCCATTTTCTGGACAACCAGATCCAGGTGGTGCATATCGAGCCTTTGAGTATCACCCGGCTGGCCGTGGTTACCCAGGCAGATTCTCCGCTGCTGGCAGTGATCTATTATTTTCTCAAAATGGATCACCTGTGGTGCGTGCCGGCCATGATTTTTCTATTCATAGGACTGGACAGCCTGCTTGCGGTCCAGCGGCAGAGAGCAGAAGGAGAAGGAGCCGGAAAATGACCGCCAACCTGCCCATTTTGCTGGTGGATGTGCTGGGATCCGTGTTCATGGTGGTGCTGGGCATACTGTCCCTGTTCAAGGCCAAATCCCTGCGGGACCTGGATCCGGACAACGTGGTGTTCCTGTATCTGATCTGGATCTGTGCCGGGTTCACCATATTTGCGGTATCCCGGTCCTTCAGTCATATCCTGCGTCAGTTTCTGGTGATCACGGGCAGCGGGGATATCTGGAACAGTATCGGTCCGTTCACCGGTGCCGTCAACACGATTTCATTCATGCTGGTGGGCACGGTCACCCTGTTTTTCAACCAGAGCTGGCGCATCAATGAAAAAGTGCTGTCCGCCAAGCAGAAACATGAAGAAACCAGCGCCAAACTTCTGGAACTGAACCAGACCCTGGAGCACAAGGTGGTGGAAAGAACGGAAATGCTCACCAGTTCCGAGCACAAGGCCCGGCGGATTTTTGAACACTCCCTGGATACCATTGTGGTCACGGATCCGTTTTTTGTCTTTGCCGAAATCAACCAGGCCGGCGTGGAACTGACCGGTTACAGAAAATCCGATATTCTGGACGATAAAATGGGGCTCAAGGATTTTCTCTCCGTCCGGTCCGAGCGGGAAAAAATTCTGAATTTGCTGGAAACCCACGAGTATATCCTGAACGAAGAAGCGGATTTTCTCAGAGCGGACCAGACGTATGTCCGGGTCCTGATCACCGGTGGTGTGGATTACGGGGCTTTTGGCTGCGGCAAGACGTTTCATTTCATCATCAAGAACATCAACGACAAAAAACAGATGGAGCAGCAGATCGCCCAGGCGGACAAACTGGCGGCCCTGGGTGAATTGTCTGCGGGGGTGGCCCATGAGATCAACAATCCTTTGGGCATCATCCTGGGATATACCCAGCTGATGCTCAAAAATCCCGGTGATCACGAAGAGGACCTGAAAACCATTGAAAAACACGTCAAAAATTGCCGGACCGTGGTATCGGACCTGCTGACCTTTGCCAGAAAAGGATCCAAGAAAATGCACCCCATTGATGTGTGCCAGGTGGTGGAGGATGTGATCAATTTTCTGGGCAATCATTCCGATTTCAGGAATGTCCGGATTCAGTCCCCGGCTCCCTGCACCGGGCCTTTGATGGTGTTCGGCAATGAACAGGAACTGTCTCAGGTGATTATCAACCTGATGATCAATGCCTGCCATGCCGTGGAAAAAAAGGGGGGCATCCAGGTGGAGACCGGCCTGGATGAGCAAAAACGGGTCCGGATTTCGGTCAAGGACGACGGTACGGGGATCCCGGAAAAGGATTTTTCCCGGATATTCGACCCGTTTTTCACCACCAAGCCCGTGGGTCAGGGGACCGGACTGGGGCTGTCTGTGGGGTATGGTATTGTCCGGCGTTACGGCGGAGACATCACGGTGCGGAACCGGAAAGACAAAGGAGCCGCGTTCACCATCACCCTGCCCCGGGCCGACATGGACACGGATATCCGGGGCACAGGAGAGAAACCATGACCGCGAGAATTCTGGCAGTGGACGATGAAAAAGACATGACCCGGCTGCTCAAGCGGACCCTGGAATCGGAGATCGATTGCACGGTATCCATGGCGTTTTCCGGGGAGATGGCGTTGAATGTCCTTGAAAAGGATGCCTGGGATCTGGTGATCTGTGATATCCGCATGCCGGGCATGGACGGATTCGAGCTGCTGGCGCAGATCCGGCAGCGATACCCGGATCTGACCGTGGTGATGCTCACGGCATTCGGAAATATCGATTCCGCTGTGACAGCCATTAAAAGCGGGGCCTACGACTTTATCGCCAAGCCCTTTGAACAGGATGAGATTATTTTCAAAATCGGCAAGGCCCTGGAACGAAGCCGGCTGCTGCTGGAAAACAAACAGCTGCTCAAGGCCAGGGACAGGGATTTTTCGCCCCTGGTGGGCCGGAGCCCGGCCATGGAAAAGGTGTTTCAGAAAATCGACCTGGTGGCATCGTCAGATGTCACGGTGCTGATCACCGGGGAATCCGGCACCGGAAAAGACCTGACCGCCCGGTCCATCCACCGCCGCAGCCAGCGCAGCAAAGCCCGGTTTGTTCCGGTCAACTGCCCCACCATTCCGGAACATATCCTGGAAAGTGAGCTGTTCGGCCACAAAAAAGGGGCATTCACCAGTGCATTTCAGGACAAGCCCGGCCTGTTTCAGGAAGCGGACAAAGGCACGATTTTTCTGGATGAAATCGGGGATATCGGCCTGTCCATCCAGACCAAGCTGCTGCGGGTGATTCAGGAAAAAGAGATCAAACCTCTGGGAGACAACCGGGTCCAGAACGTGGATGTCAGAATTATTGCCTCCACCAACCAGGATCTGCGGACAAAAATTGCCCAGAAAGAATTCAGAGAAGATCTGTTTTACCGGTTGTCCGTGATTACCATTGAACTGCCGCCCCTGCGGGACCGTATCGAGGATATTCCGCTGCTGGCGGAACACCTGGTGGCCAAAAACTGTAAAAAACTGAACCAGCCCCTGAAAACGATTTCCAGCCATGTGATGGAATTGCTGGTGAAACACCCCTGGCAGGGCAATGTCAGGGAGCTGGAAAATGTGCTGGTCCAGGGAATTCTTTACTCCCGGAACGAAGAGATTCAGGAAACGGATATCCCTCTTTCCGAGGCGGGTATGAACATGTGTCCGGATAACAGCCTGGATGCCCCTATCATGGATATGCCCTATAAACAGGCCAAGGAAACCGTGCTCATCCGCTTCAATCATGAATATGTGGGGGCCATGCTGTCGTCGTCCAACGGAAACATCACCCAGGCGGCCCGGCGGTGCGGACTGGACCGGCAGGCCCTTCAGCAGGTTATGAAACGGTTCGGTATTGATCCGGATGATTTCAGATAATCCGGTCATGTGCGCAGTATTATTCAGGCACTGCATGTTTTTTATTGCACATGCCCTGAAGGAAGCCCCCGGGGCCGGGGCCGGAGAATATTATGAATATGTGATGAAATGAATATTATTTCATGTGGTTATAAATGAAAGTGTTGTGCTTCACCCAACTGGCACCAATATTGCTATCACTGTACGGCAATGTGAATTTATTAAACCGGAAAGCAGGCAATGTCTCCGTGTTTAAAAAAAACAATAATTTTTTTATCTGTATTCAATTAAAGGAGGGAAAATGATGGTGAACCGAATCAGGTTTTATCTTGTAACCGCGCTGATGATTCTGTTCTCGTTCGTGGCCGTGGCCATGGCCCAGACCGGGTCGGGACTGACCACGCCGGACATGCCGGAAAAAATGAAGACGGCCATCGAGGCCAGTCTCCAGGATCCGGAACTGGCAGCCAAAACCCAGGAAGTGATCAATCCTGAAGCAGCACCGGGATTTCTGGGCATTCCGGGTGCTCCTGACCCCAGCCTGATCCTGGGCCTGCTGTGGGCCATCTGGGTGGGCTGGATTTTTTCCACGGTCGGGGCCTTTGGCGGGATTATGTCCGGAGTGGGGCATATTACCATTTTCGGTCTGGCCGACTATGCCAAATCCTTTGGCAAGGGCAACCCGGTAAACAACCTGATCACCGACTCCATCCGGGTGTCCAACCAGTGGCTGGTGGGCCTGAGCGGGATGATCTCCTCGTTCAACTACTACCGCATGGGCCGGCTGGTGGCGCCGCTGGGCATCTGCCTGGCCATCGGTGGCGTGGGCGGCTCCTGGCTGGTACCGGAGCTGACTGCAGGTAAGATTTCCTTGAAAGATTACATCGGATTTTTCGGACTGATTGTGTTTGTGCTGGGTTTTTTCCTGATTTATGAAATGACCCCCAAGGGATCTGCCGGAAAAAAACAGGCCAAAGCCGCTGCCCAGGCCTTTGAAAAGGCAGCCAAAGAAAAAACAGACACCTCCGACCAGGGGGTCAAGATCATCGAAGGGTCCTGGACCTTCATGTGGGCCGCCGTGGGTTTGGTGGTCCTGTCCGCCCTGTGGATCAACCTGATTCCCGTGCTCAGATGGGTGCCCTACATCCTGTGTGTGGCCGGCTGGGCCATGACCTTTATGATCGGCAACATCCGGTTTACTTTTTACGGGCAGGAATTTTCCTTTAAAGCCTATGTGCCCATGATCGGCGGTATCGTGATTGCGGCCCTGGCTTCGTTTCTGGGCGTCGGCGGCGGATTTCTGTATGTGCCGTTCCTGACCTCCGTAGCCGGATTGCCCATGTTTCTGGTGGCCGGTACTTCGGCCCTGTGCGTGCTGGTGGGCATGATTGTGTCCATCTTTTCCTTTATGGTGGGCAAAGGCGTGGTCATTGCCTGGGGCTTCATCGGGGTGGAGCTGATCGGTGTATTTATCGGATCCATGATCGGCCCCCGGACCTCCAAATACATCCCGGAAAAAGCGTTGAAGTGGATTTTTATCGTTCTTGCCTTTTACGTGGGTATCCGGTATACCTCCAAAGGGTTTCTGGGCTACAGCCTGCTGCCGCCGTTCTAGTGGACAGGTATCTGTGTGTGCCTGACATCTGACAGGCACACCGTCTTATTTCAACGGGTGTTCAGGGGGTGGCTGTTATCGTCGCCTTGTGAATGCCCGTTTTCAGCATAGTAAAAAGCCCGGGGCTGATCATGGGATCGACCGGCCCGACAGAGCCGCTTTTAAAAAGATAACAGATGAATTCCATACAGGGCATACTGAATTTTATCGACCCGGTGCTGATTTATCCTTACCGGGTGTTTGACAACCCCATGGCCGGATGGTGGGTGGGAACCTTCTGCCTGGCGGCCTGGGCCGTGCTCATCGGGGAGATCACCATGGCCGTTGCCGGCCGGATCAACCGGTCTGCGGTGTCAAATAACCTGGACGAGACCATGTATTATCATGAACAGTCCATGAAAGCCAAACAGGCCGGGGATGAAAAAGCCTACAAAGGCATCAACAAGCTGGCCAATGAAGCCTATGGCAAATCTTTTTTCCTGCTTATGGCCATGGGCATGGCAGCTTTGTGGCCGGCATTTTTTGCCGTGGCCTGGCTGGACCAGCGGTTCGGGAGTATCGGTTTTACCATGCCGGCCTGGGCCGGCGGGGTGGAACTGAGTTTCACAGCCCCGTTCATTCTGATTTACATTTTTTTACGGGTGGCCTGGTCCAAAATCAAGAAAAAATTCAAGCCGGCGTCAACTGCCTGAGCGGACCGCTTTGGCATGAAAGAAACCGGTCAGGTCGCTTCTTTCCACAAATCCCATCTCCAGATCCAGATACCAGGCAGACACAAACGTACTTTTATCCACACTCCACAACCGGTTTTGTTCGAAATCAAACAGGGATGAAATGCAGTGATCCCGGCCTTTTTTCGGGGGTCTGGCCAGGGTGAGCAGTTCCGGCACCGTGGGCAGCCGCCAGTCAAAGTACCCGCCGAATGCCTGAGCGTTCAGCCGGTCCACATAATCTATTGCCTGGTGCCAGGTAACGGGAAATGCGGTGCCGGAACGCTGCCAGGTCATGCCGGTGCCGGCATCCTGCACCAGATGGGTTTCCGCCGGTTTCAATGC
Source organism: uncultured Desulfotignum sp. (assembly GCA_937951975.1). Lineage (GTDB taxonomy): Bacteria > Desulfobacterota > Desulfobacteria > Desulfobacterales > Desulfobacteraceae > Desulfotignum. Next base: position 5,988 of record CALGAJ010000219.1, on the reverse strand, counting down.
ATGCCGGGGATAGTGAACCGGCTGCATGAACCGGTTCAGGTTGAAACACTCCCTGGCCTGTTTCAAGGGAACCTTTGCCGGTAGGGATCGGACTGGGCCGGGGTTTTTCAAATTTATACCGTTGCTATCCGGCTCAGTTTCCAAAAATGCCGGCATGGCACAGATGTTTTCCTTTTTTTCATCCCAGGCCCGGGCCAGATCATTCAGGTGCCGGGCCATGGCGTTTGCACTCTGAAACCGTTTGGCGGGATCTGCATGCATGGCGCAGGCCAGAAACCGATCCCAGTTATCATCCAGATCCGGGTTCATGCGTGACACGGCAGACGCATTTTTTTCCGGCAGCTGCCCGGTCAGCATTTTATACAGCATCACGCCCGTGGAATAGATGTCTGCGGTGACATCCACGTGATCCGGGTTTTTTTCCTGTTCCGGTGCCGCATAAAACGGGGACCCCACCCGGATGCCGGCATGCCGGTCCTGCTGCCGTTCGCCCCGTCGTGAGGACAATCCGAAATCACAGATTTTAGCGGTATCCTGGTCGGTGATCAAAATATTGGCCGGCTTGATGTCTTTGTGAATGATATGAAAAAAGTGAAGACATTCAAGTCCTTTCAAAGTCTGGGCTGTATAATGGATCGCTTTGTCAATGGGAATGACCCGGGTCGGTTCCGCCTCGCCCCACTCTCCCATAAGAGTCCCCAGGCTGGTGCTGAAAAAATCCATGAGATAGTAGAGCTGACCGTCGGTCTGGCAGAAATCCAGAACATCCACCACATGGGGATGGCGGATGGATGCCATGATTACGGCTTCCCGGGTGAACTGTTCCTTCAGATTTTTCAAAGGCGTCAGTTTTGCCAGCAGCGGGGCAGGATCCAGCAGTTTCAAGGCCGCCACCTTTCCAGTCACGGGATAGCTGACTTTAAAAACTTTGCCCATTCCGCCTTTGCCCAGAAGTCCGGCGATGGTGTATCGGCCGATTTTTTTCATTGTCCGTTTCCTTTGTCTCTTGACGGGTCCCCACTTTTGGAGGGGTCCAGCGTCTTTGATGGGTCCAACTTTTTTGATGGATCAGGGCCGCCTGATGGATTTCTTCCCGGGGCCAGCCGGTCCGCATACATCTCAGGGATCCCGGCGGCAATGATTTTTTTCCGTGTCTTTTCGACCGGGTATTCTATGGATTTCACCGTCAATACCCGGGTTTGGGTGTCAAACAAGACAAATTTGGCCCCGAGCGTGCCGTCTCTGGGCTGCCCCACACTGCCGGCATTGATGATGTATTTTTTTCCGGGATCCAGGGTGTGTCCGCCCAAAGACGCTTTTTCTTTTTCAATGCGGGTGCCGTCCCAGGAAATGATGCCCAGTTCATGGGTGTGTCCCACAAAACAGACTGATTCGTCCGATTTTGCCAGCTTCTGGATCAGCTTGTTTTCGGGCAGCTGGAACAGATATAAAAATACGGAATCCGGCGGCACCCCGTGGACGAACCGTAATCCCCGGGTGACGATATACCGGGGGAGCGTGTCGATCCAGGCCAGGGATGCATCCGACAACTGGGCCTTTGCAATGCTCCATGCCTTTTGCGCCATGGGATTGAACCAGGCCAGGGTTTCCTTTTTTCTGACCGCCATTTCATGGTTGCCCAGCACCGAAGCGATGTTCCGATTCCGGATTTTTGCCACCACCGCTTCGGAATCCGGGCCGTAACCGATGTTGTCCCCCAAAGAGATCACCCGGTCGATGGAAAGAGGATCGATGACATCGAGCACGGCCTGGAACGCTTCGAGGTTCCCATGAATGTCGGACAGGACGGCAAGTTTCATTTTTTGAGTCCTTTTTCAGGTGTTCTTCCTGTTATAAACGTGAAGGTGGAATCCAAACACAGGAATACAACCGTCATAATGACACCGCAGTGTTGTTAAAGTTCAGAGCATAGGTGTAATCGAATTTTTTTGCCATCTGATTGACGATGTTCAGGCCAAAGGAGCTTTCCAGTCCTTTTTTCCGTATATGTTCGACCGGATTGAAGGGAATCCCCTCATCCCTTATTCTCAAGACGATGTCGCCTTGTGCAATTGAAACCCTGATGTCAATGAGGTTGCCACTGGTTTTTCCTTTCCCGAACCGGATGATATTGGTTGTCAGTTCCTCTGCAATCAGCCCCGCGCGGTTGGCGCGTTCCGGAGAGATATTGTTTTTTTTGCAGAACTGGATAATTTCATCTGAAACCCCGGTGGCATTTTCAATGGAAGAATGGATGGTCACATCGAGCATTTTTGCATCAATTTCTTCCAGAAGCAGCATTGGAGACAGGTTGTTGCCGCTTTTTCTGCGGATCATAAATGAAACGAGAAAAACAGTCCCGAGAGTGAGAAGTTCAGCCATAATAAATGACATCCATATGCCGGGTTCTCCGAAAAGTGTTTCCATGAGAAGAATCAAAGGAAGAATATAAATCAGATTTTCCAAAATAACGATCATGCTGGAAAACAATTTTCTGTTAATGGTCTGAAAATAACAGATCATCACAAAATTCAGACCGAAAAAAGGCAGGGATACAGAAAAAATTCTTATGGCGGATATCAATGGCGTCATAAGATGAGCCGCATCTATTCCGAAAATCCATGCAATCTTTCCGGGAAATGCGAAAAAAAGCAAAACCATGAAAATGCAGAGCCCGGTTACCGTCAGGACAGCCACTTTCATGATAAGCCTTATTCCCTGGTAATCCTTTTCTCCGTAGGTGCATCCCAGAACAGGCACAAGGGTCTGGGCGGTTCCGCCGATGATGATGCCTGAAACCGCAAGGGTGTTTAAACATACGGCAAACATGGCAACGCCGCCCGGCCCGAGTGTTTTCAGCAGAATTATGTTTATGGCAAAGTTTTTGATGAATACGGTGGCGCCGGCCAGGGCGGATGGAAGCCCTGTTCCAAGAATGGATGAAAACCGCTTCAAGTCTGATTTTTTTATTCTTACCAATGTAAGCGTCCGTGAGTTTGAGGCAAAGTATTTAATTCCTAAAACGCCCCCTAACACATACCCCAGCACAGTGGCAAGCCCGGCCCCTTCAATCCCCATTTTGAAAAATCCCATGAAAACCAGGTCAAATGCAAGATTCAGGGCATTTGCAAGAATTAAAATATTGGCTGCCAGTTTGGGTCTTGAATCCGTTCTGATGAAATAGACCACCCCTGGAATTGTGACCAGAAAAGGAATGCCAAGGCTTAGAATAGTGAAATATGTTTTTACAAGATCCTGTAAACGGCTTTTTCCACTTAAAATCGCTGAAATTGAATCTGAAAAAATAAAACACAAAAAGCCGATCAAGCAGGAAGACAGGATCAAACCGGCGATGGAAAGGGTAAACACCTTGTTTGCTGAATCATTGTCCATTGCTCCTTTCATTCTTGCGGCAATTGTTGAACCGCCCACGCCGAAAAGCGCATACAGCGCACTGAAAAAATAGAGAATCGGCGCACAGATGTTTACAGCTGAAAACGCATCGGTGCCAAGAATGTTGCCGACAATAATGCCGTCCACGACAACGCCCAGGGAAAGGGCGAGATTCATGATCACGGTGGGAACCAGATATGAATAGAACTTTTTTTGCAGAAGAATCCCGGATCTGACAAAGGTTTTTTCAATGATGGTTTCAGCGGGCGTGTTCAATTGAAATCCTCCGTCACCGTCTTGATTTTTCCGCCTTTTGACGCCACAGGCGGTGTGTCTGAGATGTCAAACGTGACGTCTTCAAGATCGTTTGTTCGCAAAAGCTCATGCACATAGGTTGAAACTTCTTCATCCACCTGTTTTTTGTCGTATTCCGGGGAATACACTGCTCTGAGTTCAAGACGGGTTTCAGATTTCCGGACGAACTGGAACTGAAGAATGCCGGCTGTTTTGGTAATGATGAAATTCAGCATGACCGGGGCAATGGCTCTGGTTTTCCCGTTGGAAACAAAGCTGAGATTATCACCGCTTCGGCCCATTATTTTTATGACGGGAAGCATGCTTTTGCAGGAACATTTTTCTTTTTCAATAATGACGCTGTCTTCAATTTTATACCGGATTACCGGCTGAAGATATGAGGCAAGATTTGTCACAAGAACCGCGGAAGACATGTTTCCGTCTGTTACGGGCGCATTGTTTTCATCCACCGGCTCAACGATGATCCAGTCGTCATTTAAATGCATGTTTCCCTGTTGGCAGTTAAAGGCGATTTCTCCGCCTTCCGTGCTGCAGAAAGAATTGGTGATTTCAGCATTAAACGCTTTTTTCATCATGTTCCAGGCATAGTCAGTCAGCTGTTCTGCGGAACACGCAATGGCTTTTGGATCAGTGGTGAGCCGTCCTTCAATCTTTTCCTTTGCCAGGACGGCCAGAACCGAAGGATATCCCGTCAATATGGCAGGGTTGAACGCATTTAATTTTTCTACAATTTCCGGAATCGGTTCAAGAATCGAACATAAAAGAAGATTTTCCGGATTTTTAGAGTTTTTTTTCATTCTTTCAAAAGAACAGACCGCAGAATGGAATCCGCCGGTGCCCAGAACCGAAGCACACCTGTATTTTGACGTATCAAGAAGACCGGTGAGTTGAAATTTTTTGAAAAGCCTTTCAGCCATCAGAGACCCGTGAACATCCGAATGGAACGGGTCCCTGACCATCCGTAACGGCTGTCCGGTTGTGCCCGATGTTGTCAGGACCGTATATTTTTCAAGAAACGGATTTCCGATATTTTTCAGGTCGGAAAAATAATGGGTCAGGCGTTCCGTTGTAACGGCGTTATCCGTCACCCAGTGGTCAAAATGGGGCATCAGCAGTTTTTTGGACGTCACCGGCAGATCTTCAAGACTGAATTGTTCAGGAAGGTCCTTATAAAGTGCCGCAAAAAACGGTGAATGGTTCAATGCATGAGAAACCAGTTTTTCAAGCCGTTGATGTTGAAGTGATTTCCGTTCCTCATCGGAAAAATATTCCGCTTTTTCAATGGATTGTCTTATTTTTTCCAGTGGAAGATGTCTCATTTTCATTTTTTCCTTTATCAGACAGCAACAAAAAGCCGTTCCGCCTGATCCGCCTTTGCAGCGATAATTCCCAGAAGTGCAAATGCAAATTCCGGGTCGTTAAAAGCAATTTTTTTCATGTCCTGGGCCGAGACAGTGTATGCAAAAACAGGGTCAACCGCTTCCACCGTGCTTCCCGCCTGACTCTTTGTGTTGAGTCCGAGTACTTCCTCTCCCGTGCATGCGCCTTTTCCACCGACTCTGACCGTGCCGATCCATCCGTTTCTGTTTTGTCTGTAAGTTTCTACAATGCCTTCCATCACAAAATGAAGCGCTTTTATTTCACGCCCTTCCGTCTGGAGATGGTCTTCTGAACCAAAATGTCCGGGAAGGACTTTTCCGGCCAGCGCCAGAAGCCGGTCGTCATCAAATCCGGCAAAACAGGGCAGGTCCTTCAGGCGCCTGATTCTGTCCGACAGCGCTTTTCTGACAAACAAAATCAGATCGGAAGGGTCCGGCGTTTTCCATGTAAATCCCAAGCGTCCCAAGGTTTTTGCGGTTTTGTCCGCCCGGATATCCGTTATGGTCTGCTCCGGTTTCTGAAGCCAATCCTGCCAGCCGGAATGCATTAAAAGGCGTTCAATATATTCTGAAAATCCGGGGTGACCGGCATGGACGGCAATATGAGAAATAAAATCGTCAAATTGTTTTGCATCAAACCGCAAGCCAAGCCGCGGGTCTTCCAGCGCTTTTGACAGTTTTAAAAGAACCGGGTTCTGGATATGAAAAACACGGTTCAAAAGCCCGGGCCTGCCGATCAAAAGGACAATGGCTTCCGCGGCCTGGTCAACAAACGTCATGTTTCTCGCATCCAGGATTTCAGGTCCTGCCCCCAGATTCACATAGGCTCTCAACTGCTGATAAAAGGCATTGTCCTCGACATTTTTCTGCAATGCCCCGGTTTTAGAGTCGCAGGTTATGT
>CALGAJ010000218.1 GCA_937951975.1 uncultured Desulfotignum sp. | reverse complement strand
ACCACAGCCGCCAGTTCCTCCTTGTGATGGGTATACAGGATATCTTCCACCTCCCGGGGATACACATTGAAACCGCCCACAATGATCATGTCTTTTTTGCGGTCCGTGATAATGATATATCCGTCCTTGTCGATGAATCCGATATCGCCGGTGAGAAAATAGCGGTTGCCGTCAATGGTCACAAACACCTCTTCATTGGCATCGGGTCGGTTCCAGTAGCCTTTCATGACCTGGGGACCGCAGATGGCCAGTTCCCCGTTTTCTCCGGCCGGCACCTCTTTGGTGCCGTCTTCCAGGTCCACGATTTTGACATCGGTTCCCGGCAACGGAAATCCGATGGAACCGATTTTCCGGGTTTCCTTGAAAGAGGGGTTGATGCAGGCGGCCGGGGCGGTTTCCGTCAGGCCGTAGGCTTCAAAAATAATGGACCCGGTTTTTTCTTCAAACTGCCGGCACACTTCCGGCGGCAGCGGGGCCCCGCCGGACAGACATCCCATGATGGAGGAAATATCATATTTTTCCAGACGCGGATAGTTGGTAAATGCCACAAAAATGGTGGGAACCGCCGTGATAAAGGTGGGCCGGTATTTCTGTACCGCTTCCATCACTGTGGTGAAGGGCGGGTTTCCTGCCCGGGGATCCGGAATACAGATGAGCCGGCTGCCGGACAGAGCGGAGAACAAGAGCGCACTGGTAATACCGAAACTGTGGTACCAGGGCAGCACCCCTAAGTAAGTGTGATATCCGCCGTGGCGCATTTTTTCCGCTTTTTTGCCGGGTTCATGCACCAGCCGGAAATATTCTTCGCAGGCTTCCAGGTTGTAGGTGAAGTTGGTGTGGGTGAGTTCCGCACCCTTGGGAACGCCTGTGGTGCCGCCGGTGTACAGCATGATGGCAGTGTCTTCTTCAGGTGACACGGTGATATCCGGCGGTTCTGGAGAAGATGCCGCCACAATATCGTCAAACATGTGATGACCGGGGTCGATCTTGTCCGCTTTGGGGATTTTGCCCAGCAAACCGCCGATAAACGCCTTGAGCTTCGGCAGGTAGGATTTGACGTTGCACACGATCACGGTTTGCACCTGAGTGCCTTTAATCGCTTCCTGTGTATTGGCGTAAAACTGGGGATGATCCATGCAGAATACCATTTTGGATTCTGAATCGTTCAACTGGTAATTGAGTTCTTTGGGGGTGTAGATCGGGTTGCAGTTGACCGCCACGGCCCCGGCTTTCAATATCCCGAAAAGCACTTCCGGAAAATGGGGGATGTTGGGGAGAAATATCGCTATCTTGTCTCCTGGTTTTATACCGCTGGCGGCAAGAAAATTAGCGATTCGGTCTGCCGTATCCTTGACCTGGGCATAGGTTCTGGATGCGCCGTTGAAAATCGTATACACATTGTCGGGATACTTTTGCGCCGTCCTGTCCAAAACCTGGGTCAGCGGATAATGGTAACTGGTCACATCATGGGCCACGCCTTCCGGCCAGTAAGGGGTCTGCCATCTCTCCATCATGGATCTCCTTTTTTCTTGGTACACGGGTTTGCGAAGTCCTGCTGTCAAATGTCATTTTAAACGAAAAATTTTGCTATTATAGGCATATCCTGTCAGATTTGAAATCTTTTTCGTATCACCGGAAGAAAAAAATGGAATGTGACGGATGAGATGATTTCGGGTTGATAAACCGGAACCGCAGTGGTAATGAAATAGGTAAATGAATATAACAATAAGGAGTATACGGAATCACGATGACCAAATTGATGAAAGTTTTCGTTATCCTGTGTGTATGGGGGTGGGTGTCCGGCGCGGGTGCCCAGGAAATGTATGTGAGCGGGATTACCAAAATTACCATGCGCACCGGGCCGGGAATCGAGCATAAAATCGTGGCCATGCTGGAGTCCGGTTCCCGTCTGCAAGTTCTGGAGTATCAATCGGACTGGTCTCTGGTCCAGACGGATGCTCAAAAGAAAGGGTGGGTATTGACCCGTTTTCTGACGGAAGACAAGCCGTTGACATTTCAGGTGGAAAAACTGGAAAAAGAAAACAAGGACCTGGCAGACGCGCTTGAAAAAATTGAAACGCAGAATCAAGTTTTGACTGGAAAAAATGCCGCGTTAACGGATATCGAAGAAAAATACCGGGAATTGAAACAGGCCTCGGCTGATTTTATCGAACTGAATGAAAAATACCAGGCCCTTGTTCAATTGTCTAAAGATCAGGAACAGCAGATTTCAATGCTGGAGGAAAATTTGAACAATGAAGCCATGTTGTGGTTTTTAAGCGGCGCCGGCGTGTTCATTGTGGGATTAATTCTGGGGCTGAGTACCCGTAAGAAGAAGCGGCCATCGTTATTATGATCCAAAATACCGATTTTCTGGTGATCGGCAGTGGTATCGCCGGATTGAGTTACGCATTAAAGGCGGCTGAACACGGACGTGTCACCATTGTCACCAAAAAAAATATTCAGCAGAGCAATACCGCTTTGGCCCAGGGCGGGGTGGCGGCGGTATTCGGAAAGCAGGATTCTTTTGATCTGCACGTGGCTGACACACTCAAGGCCGGGGATGGGCTGTGTAATCCGGAAGTGGTGAAAATGGTGGTGGAGAACGGGCCCGACCGGATCCGGGAACTGGTGGATCTGGGTGCCCGGTTCAATATGGCGGGTGCCGGCAAATTTGATTTTTCCATGGGCCGGGAAGGCGGGCATTCCGTCAAACGCATCATTCATGCCCATGACCTGACCGGCAGAGAAATTGAAGACGCCCTGGTGGCAAAGGCCAGAGAACATGACAACATCACCATTCTGGAAGACCATGTGGCCGTCAACCTGATCACGTTTTCCTCATCCGTTCGAAGCGGAGTCCTGGTAACCCATTATGAAAACAGCTGCTGCGGAGCGTATGTGCTGAACAATGCCACCGGCCGGGTGGAAACCTTTCATGCGGCCGTGACGCTTCTGGCCACGGGAGGGGCGTGCAAGATTTATCTGTACACCTCCAATCCGGATATCGCCACGGGAGACGGTATTGCCATGGCCTACCGGGCCGGGGCGTCCGTGGCCAACCTGGAGTTTGTCCAGTTTCATCCCACCTGCCTGTATCATCCGGAAGCCAAGAATTTTCTGATTTCCGAAGCCGTGCGCGGTGAAGGGGCCATGCTGCTGGATGCCAAAGGCCGGCGGTTCATGGAAGACTATACTCCGGAAAAGGAACTGGCCTGCCGGGACGTGGTGGCCAGGGCCATTGACAGTGAACTCAAGAAAACCGGTGCTGAATCGGTATTTCTGGATATTTCCCATAAAAATCCGGAGTTTGTCCGACAGCGGTTTCCTCATATTCATGCCCGGTGCCTGGAATACGGTATCGATATCACCACCGATCCTATTCCGGTGGTGCCGGCGGCCCATTACATGTGCGGCGGGGTGGCCACGGATCTGAACGGGAAAACCGATGTCCAGGGGCTGTATGCCGTGGGAGAAACCGCGTGTACCGGGCTTCACGGTGCCAACCGCCTGGCTTCCAATTCGCTGCTGGAAGCCCTGGTGTATGCCCACAATGCATATCTGGATTCCGTTAAAAATCTGTCGGCCATCAGAAAGAAAAACATGAATATCACCCTGGCGCCCTGGGATGAGACCAACACCACGGACAGTGATGAGGCCATTGTGGTGTCCCATAACTGGGATGAAATCCGGCGGCTTATGTGGAATTATGTGGGGATCGTCCGGTCGGACAAGCGGTTGCAGCGGGCGGCCCGGCGTGTCAAAACCATTCATGATGAGATCGACGAATATTACTGGGATTTTAAACTGACATCCGATCTGGTGGAGTTGAGAAATCTTGCCACCGTGGCAAAACTGGTGATCAAGTCCGCACTCTCAAGAAAAGAAAGCCGCGGGCTTCATTTCAATATCGGATACCTCCAAAAAGACGATGCCCGTTGTTTGGTCCCCACCATCCTGAAAAAACGGTTCTGAAATCTGATCAGGGGTCCAGCGGTTTTTTCCGGCGCAAAGAATGAATGAGCCGGCGGATTTTTCCGAAATACGGAATAAGCACCAGGATGAGGATGATGGCAAAAAAAGACTGAATCATTTGAAACCGCTCGTCTAAAAACTCAAAAAATTCAAACCACAGGACCAGGGCGGTCAGGGTGCCCAGAAACGTGGCGGAAAAATTTCGCACCAGACTCAGCCGGATCATGCTGCCGATAATGGCCCCCACCACCGGTCCGGTGACAGGCAGAGGAATCATGACAAACAGAAAAATGCCGAGCCAACCGAACCGTTCAATTTTATGCTTCTGTTTCAAGGCGGTTTCCGCCACCCGTTCCATGGCCCGGGCGACCCATTCCACCCGCAGGTAATTTGAGGTTGTCAATGCAAAAACGGCATAGGTGAAAAGTACCACCATCACTTCCAGATAAAAGTTGTAGAAAATGGTGGGAAATGTTGTGAGTCCCTGCAGAATGCACAACCCGATACCGACGGATCGGCCGCCGAACGTATTGGCAAAAAAAGTGAGAATCAGTGTTTTTGCCAATGCCGCATCCGTGACAAGATAAAAACCGATGGTGACCACAAGTGCCAGGGCCATACAGATACTGGTGATCAGCAGCTTGCCCTGAGTGGTCTTGAATAACGGGTTTACCATGTTTCTATAAAGTTCAAGGATGAATTATTGACAGGTGCCGACAAACAAGGTGACTATACCAAAAGACATGGGTTTGAACCGGACGCGTCTGAATCCGGCTTCCGACATCATCCCGGCAAACGCATCCGGCGCGGGAAATTTCAATACAGATGCAGGCAGATAATGATAGGCGTGGTTGTCTTTTGAAAAAAAAGCCCCGATCAGCGGCAGTACTTTTTTGAAATAACTTAAGTAAACAGGCTTTAAAAAAGGGTTCTGCGGCGTGGTCAGTTCCAGAATCGCCAGTTTTCCCCCGGGTTTGAGCACTTTATGAAATTCAGACAACGCCCGGGGCCGGTTCATGATATTCCGGATGCCGAAAGCGATGAACACCGCATCAAACGTTTCCGGCGGGAACGGCAGAGCCAGTGCGTCCCCGTTCACCAGGCAGATGCTTTGGCTGGACCGGGATCTGCATTTTTTTTGGCCGGCATCCAGCATGGCATAGGAAAAATCCAGGCCGGTGATCCGGGTTTGGCCTTTGAGGTGACGGCTCAGGGCCAGGGCCACATCACAGGTGCCGCAGGCCACATCCAGTATCCGGCTTCCCGGACCCGGGGCTGCGGCGGTTACCATCTGATTCCGCCACATCACATCCTGGCGAAGGCTGAGCAGCCGGTTCAGAAAATCATACCTGTGGGCGATTTTGTCAAACATGCCCTTGACAAAATCCAGTTCTTTGTTCATCGTTGACAACCTGAATTTCAGGATTAGATTACTTTATTTATCATAAACAGCTGGAAAAGGTACCATACCAGGGCCGAGAATACAATTAAAACCATGCGCAAATGATTGGAACGATCGGGTAAGTTATGACGGAAAAACGTGACTACTATGAAATCCTGGGGGTATCCCGGGATGCGGACAAAGTGACCCTGAAGAAAGCATACCGGAAACTGGCCATCAAATTTCATCCGGACAAGAATCCCAACAACCGGGAAGCGGAAGACAAATTCAAGGAAGCATCCGAAGCCTATGAAGTATTGAGCAATGACAACAAACGCCATATTTATGACCAGTTCGGGCACCAGGGGCTGGAAGGGGCGGGCCATTCCGGACCCGGTGGATTCGAGGATATTTTTTCCAGTTTTGGTGACATATTTGAAGATTTTTTCGGATTCGGCGGCGGCCGGGGGAGTCGGGGCAACCGGGTGCAGCGGGGATCTGATCTGCGCTATAACATGACCATTGATTTCATGGAGGCGGCATTCGGTACTGAAAAAACCGTGTCCATACCCAAACTGACCCAGTGCGACGAATGTGACGGCACCGGAAGCCGGCCCGGGACTGACGTGGAAACCTGCGCCCATTGCCACGGTACCGGCCAGTTTATCCAGAGCCAGGGATTTTTCAAGGTCAAGACCACCTGTCCTTATTGCAAGGGCCGGGGCAGTATCATATCCGATCCCTGCCCCAAATGTGTGGGGGCTGGGCGTGTGGAAACCGTACGCAAGGTTCAGGTCAAAATTCCGGCCGGTGTGGATGTGGGATCCAAACTGCGCCTGACCGGCGAGGGAGAAGCGTCTCCCAGCCCGGATGGTCCGTCCGGGGACCTGTATGTGGTCATCAATGTGAAACCCCACAAATTTTTCCAGCGGGACGGCAACGACATTGTCTGTGCCATTGACATCTCCTTTGCCCAGGCAGCGCTTGGGGCTGACATCACCGTGCCCACCCTGGTGGGGGAGGAAACCCTCACCATTCCCAAAGGCACCCAGTTCGGGGACAGTTTCCGTCTTTCCGGGCAGGGGATCGCTTCATTGCGCACCGGCCGGCGCGGGGACCAGATTGTCAAGGTGCTCATCAAGACGCCCACCAAACTCACTGCCAAGCAGAAAGAACTGCTGAAACAGTTTGACAAGCTGGATGGCAACAAAATTTCCAATAAATTGAAAAATCTGTTTAAAAATTTATAGCAACAGGCAGGTCACATGTTTGAACTGAAAGTTAAAACCCGGTTTGCCGGTGCCCATCAATTGACCATGGTGGGACAGAAATGTGAAAACCTTCACGGCCATAACTGGCAGGTGGAAGTATGTGTCAAAGGGCCCAAGCTGAACGATGCCGGGGTGCTGGCGGATTTCGGTGACATTAAAAAAGCGGTGCGCCAGGTGGTGGACGGGGACCTGGATCATAAATATCTCAATGAGCTGTCTGTGTTTGAGGGCATGCAGCCCACCTCGGAACGGATTGCCGTTTACATCGCCGATCAGGTCCAGGCCCTGCTGGATGAGAACCTGACGGAAAAATTACAGGTGTCCCGGGTCATGGCATGGGAATCGGAAGATGCCTGTGCCACCTACTATCCGGACTAATCTTCTTTCGTTTGCCGGGCAATGATGTGTTTGGCTGGAATCAGACCGGTGGCGGCGGCGGACACGATATTGCCGGCCACACCGGGCCCGTCGCCGGCCACATACAAGCCTTTGATCTTTGTTTCCAGGTGGTTGCTGGTTTCCACCTGGGTGGCAAAGAACTTGATTTCCGGGGCGTAAAGCAGGGTTTCATCGTTGGAAACGCCCGGCACCACGAGGTTCAGCGTTTCCAGACCTTCGATGAGATTGGTCAGAATCCTTTCCGGCAGGGCCATAGCAATGTCTCCACATACCACATGGGTCATGGTGGGTTCGATATAGCCTTTCCGGATGCGGTTCCAGGTGGACCGCCGGCCCCGTTTCAGATCCCCGAACCGCTGTAAAATGGGTTTGCCTCCGCCGATGATGGTGGCCAGCCGGCCGATGGACTCACCATAGGACTGGTTGTCGGTCACGGGTTCCGTCAATATCACTTTGGACAGAAACGCAAAATTGGTGTTGTCTGATTTTTTCCCTGAATAGGCATGCCCGTTGACGCACACAAAATCCCGGTAGTTTTCCAGAGAGATGAAGCCCCCCTGGTTGGTGCAAAACGTCCGTGTCTGATCATCATAAGTATGGGTCTGGATAAAGAACGTGGGATCATAGATGATGTCACACAGATCATCCATGATATCGTTGTGCACCTCCACACGGACCCCCACCTCGATGCCCCGCTGGCTTAAATGAATGCCGTGTCTGCCGGCCACCGATGCCATCCAGTTGGCCCCCACCCGTCCCGGCGCCAGGATCACGTGCGGCGCTGTGTAGTTCGCGCTGTCGGTAACCACCCCGGTCACCCGTCCGTCCTGTTCCAGGATGTCGGTGACGGTTTCGTTGAGTTTGACGGCCAGTCCTTTTGACCGGATATGATCGGCCATGGCAGCGATATACCCGGGCAGGTTGTCCGACCCCAGGTGTTTCTGCCGGATGAGCATCAGATCGATGCCGAACCGCCGGGCATCTTTTCTGATCTGCCGGGCCGCATCCATGTCCGTTGGATAGACGGAGCCGTCCATGTTGAATCGGGTGAATACGGCTTCGGTTTCATCGATCAGGGCCTGGGCCTCTGACAGGGGCATGAACTGGGTCAGGTCGGTTTTTCCCAGCCGGGGAATGAAATTGAGCTTGCCGTCGGAATACAGCCCGGCCCCGCCGATGCCGGACAGGATATTGCACGGATCACATCCGGCGCATTTCTGCAGATGATGGTTGGGGCATTTGCGCTGGAGCGGATCTTTGCCTTTTTCTATGAGCAGCACCCTGAGACGGGCATGTTCCATCAGGTACCCGGCCGCAAACAACCCTGCCGGCCCGCCGCCCACGATAATCACATCATATGTCATTTCCGTGTGTCTCCGTTGTTTCCGGTTCCAGGCCCATGGCCTTGGCCCGGGCCATCCACTGTTTCCGTGCCAGGGCCCGCATATCGATCACATTGTCCCTTTCATCCACGATTTCCATTCCCATGAGGGTTTCAATCAGGTCTTCCAAAGTCACCAGCCCGTCTGTGCCGCCATGTTCACTGACGATCAGGGCTATGTGCTGACGTTCGGTAAGAAACCGTTCAAACAGCACGGTCAGGGGGATGGAGCTGGGCACGGCCATGATTTCCCGTTTCAGCGCCTTGAGCGTCTCGTTGCCTCTTTTCTGGGCCATGAAAATCAATATATCATCTTTGAGAACAAATCCGGTGGCATCGTCCAGATGGGAGGTGTACACCGGCAGGCGCGAAAAAGGGGTTTTCATGATGAATTCCAAGGATGCATTGATGGTCATGTCTTCGGGCAGCGCAGACACCACGGTGCGCGGCGTCATGATATCCGTGGCCTTTAAGCTTTCAAACCGCAGCAGATTCTGGATGATTTTTGATTCCTTGGTGTGGATCTGACCCGTGCGTTCACCCATGGATGCCATGGCAATGAACTCATCCCTGGAAAAAATATGCATGGTTTTTCC
>CALGAJ010000217.1 GCA_937951975.1 uncultured Desulfotignum sp. | reverse complement strand
TGCACCTGGGGAATGTGGAATTCATCCATGGCCAGGGACAGGGAAGTCAGGTATCCGGCCGGCTGTTGGAGGTAATCCGGCGGCAGATGGTCCCTGCGCCGCCATCGGTCGGCTGCCGGGGCAGAACCGGGGGATGTGCGGCCCAGCATCATGTCTGTGAACTGTTTCAGATCCGGGCAGTCACCTGTCAGCACCTGCATGCCCACGATGGCAAATTGGTCTGAATCATTTTCGAAAACAGCGGGTTTATCAGAAGATGCGGCCCTCGTGGATGCAGGCATGGATGAATAGGACCGGGATTCAATGTGTTCTTCCACCAGTATGTTGGCGTTGATGCCCCCGAACCCAAAAGCGGAGACACCGGCCCGCCTGGGTTCTCCCGGATTCGAAGGGATCCATTCATCGGCCCGGGTCTGCACCTGTACCCGGGTGTTTTCCAACGGGTGCGCATCCGGCAGGGCCGTGAAATTACAGGATGGCGGCAGTCGTTTCCGGTTCATGGCCAGAAGCGTTTTAATGATTCCCGCAGCACCGGCGGCGGTGAGCAGGTGTCCAATATTGGATTTCACCGATCCAATTGATAAAGAGGTGTCCATACAGTCATGTTTTTCCAGCATGGCCCGGATGCTGGTCAGTTCCACTTTGTCTCCCACCGGGGTTCCGGAACCGTGACACTCCATGTACTGGAGATGGCCCAATGACAGGCCCGCCATATCATAAGCCGCAGCCATGGCCCGCACCTGACCTTCGGAGGCCGGGGCCACCAGGTTGCCCTCAATGTCGTTGGAGATCCCCCAGCCTTTGATCACCCCGTGGATGGTATCGCCGCAGGCCAGGGCGTCGGACAGCCGTTTGAGCACCAGGATCCCGCAGCCTTCTCCCACCACCAGACCGTCGGCCTGCCGGTCGAACGGGGCGCAGCGTCCGGACTGAGACAACGCGGCCAGCTGGGTGAACCCGATCTGGGTGTACAAAGAATCCGGCCGGGACACCCCGCCGGTGACCATGACATCCGCCTTGCCGGATATCAGCTGTTCGCAGGCCAGCTTGATGGCGACCAGTGACGATGCACAGGCGGCATCCAGTGTATAGCTGCCGGCGTTCAGCTTCAGCGCCCGGGCCAGGAGCGCGGCCGGACCCGATACCATGGCACAGGCCAGGGCATCGGAAGGAGACGTGGGGCGGGGATTGCGGGCACACAGCAATTCCCTGGAAAATGCGGATGCCGTGTCCGTGGGAAGGGCAATGGCTGCCAGGATCACGCCGGTGCGCTGTTTTAAGTCGGCCGGCAGATGGCACTCCCGGCAGGCGGTCCGTCCGGCGGTCAACACCAGATGATGCACCGGATCCAGATTCGACAAAAAGGCTTCGTCCATGTCCAGCCCGGTGGGATCAAAGTAAAAATCGGTAATCAGGCCGGCCCGGTCAGACACCGCCCGGTCCGGACAGGCAGAAGAAATCACCATTTTTTTGACCGGCGCGACCCACCGATGAGCCGGCACCTGGATGATATGCTGTTTTTTTTCCAGGATATGGGTGATGAACCGCTGATTGTCAGAGGCTCCGGGAAAAATGCCGGCCATGGAAACCACGGCGATATGCGGGGCATGGGATGTCATACGGGGTCATATAATGGAGAAGAAAAAGGATTTCAAGTAATACATGTAAAATTTGTGTAAAATGACCGCAAGGTCAAACAAATACAAGAAAAAACCCCTGGATCACAGGAAGTGCCAGAAGCAGGACCGTTATGACTGCCAGGAAAACAGCCAGGCCGCGATCCCAGCGGGTTTCACGCCTTCGGTCATCATATCCCAGTATCCATCCTAAAGCGATGCCTCCGATCAATCCCCCGGCATGTCCCCAGTTATTGATATTGGGCAGCAGAAATCCGATCACCGCCAGGCTGATAATCCATCCGGAAGTCTGCTGATACACCAGCTGGGCCCGGGTTCCTTTGCTGGATCGGCCGAAATACAACAGTGCGCCGATGAGCCCGCACAACCCGGAAGACGCCCCAATGGTCAATGGCACGTTTCCCATCACGGACAGCAGAAACCCGGCAGCGCCGGAAAGCGTATAGATCGTGAACATCCGGAACACGCCGTATTCAACCATGACCAGCGGTGCCACGGTTTTCAGGGCCAGCATGTTGAAAACGATATGCAGCAGGCTGCCGTGAAGCCAGTTGGCCGTGATCAATGATTCCCAGGCCTGATACGCCTGGATGGGAATTTTGCCGGAAGCACCTAAAAAAATGAGTATATCCGTGGCAGGGCTCAATGCATTGAAGGGATTGAATCCGGTCTGCATGGATCGGCCGCTGAAAATCAGGCTGATAATGAACAGGATGACATTGGTATAAATAATGGTATTCAGCACCCGGGAAGGGGTGACTGCGTTCAGATAGGATCGGTTGACAGTCATATGGATATTATTTCCTTGTCAAGCAGGCGCTTAATTGAGTTTGACCGGTTTTATGTTAACGGCTCCCAGATATTCCTTGACCGCACCCAGGGTCAGGGAAAACATTTTGGAGCCGGTGAGCATGGCCACGGGATCATCCGGATGTCCGCAGGTCTTGGCAAACGCAGGGCCCATGACCGCAGACGGATCCATGGTATTGTCGGTGGTTTTGTGCATCTGCTGAACATAGGTGTCCAGCCGTTCCTTGAGAATCTTGAAATAATC
>CALGAJ010000216.1 GCA_937951975.1 uncultured Desulfotignum sp. | reverse complement strand
CGGGACCAGAACAAAGAAATAATTCCGGCCAGTCCCACGAGAAAAACAATGGTGATCATCACAATGTTGTGTTGCAGGTCCTCGCTAACAGCCTGTTCAAACGGGCGAACATCCATGCCAATGAACATCACGGGCCTGTTTTCAGCATCAAGGGCCGAGGGCATGGGCAACGCCTGTATTTTATCCGGCGGTCTTTGTTTTTCTGCAACTTGCAAAGATGTGGAAAAAAGTGTTTTGTATACTTCGAAATACCTTGTATCGTTTTGTTTATCAACAATCCGCCACTGCGGACCGTCAGGTTCTGTCACAGGGTTATTAAGTGCCGTGTCACTGATCTGTGTGCCGATCATTTTCCGATCGTTATGGGCCAGTATCTTTCCTGATACGTCCACCAAAAAAAGATATGTGATATCAGGGTGGGAAGCCGTTTTTTCCACTAACCTCTGCAAGGCGGCCTGATTGCTCAGCATCCCCGCTTTGACGTCGGTTTCAAAAGATTTTATGAATACAGCACCTTTTTCTTTTAAATGGTTGCCCACATGCTCTTTCTCGCGATTGTACATCATTATGGTCTGAAAAATGATAATCACCATGAGCACAAAACTGATGCAGATGGTGATCCATGGGGAGGCAGAAACCACGAATCGGTTTGTTTTATTAAAATTCATTGGTTACGTTTTCCCAAAGATGATTAAAAATTTACCAAAGCCATTTGAAGTTGTGTCCAATTATTAATCATCTCACCTGATTTTGCAACCCTGCTGTGCTGACTCCAGGGTGAATTCAATTTTTAAAGAATTATAGTATAAATTCAGTCAATTATGACTGATATTGGATGGCCCTGCATTGATTTGATTTTTTAAAACCACGAAGAGCACGAAGGGTAAGAAGGAAGGGTTTCTTCGTGTTCTTCGTGTGCTTCGTGGTAAAATAATCTGGCACGATCATTGCTGTTTATATTTTTCGACCGAGAAAAATAACAGATCAGGAGATGAATATGTGGGGCTGCAATTATATTGGTTCAGGCATGGGACACTGGGTTTTCGGCGGCGGAATCATCGGATTTGGTATTACCGTATTAATACTTGCCCTGATTGGTCTTGTCTTCATCCAATTATATAAATCCGGTAAAAACCGCACACAATACTCAGATACAATGGATTCTCTGAAAATTTTGAAAACACGGTTTGCCAGAGGGGAGATCACGGAGCAGGAATACCGGAAAATGCGGGACATTCTCTGCAAGAATGGTACATCCAAATGATACATTCAGGTGACGGCGGGTTGTTATGGAAATCAAAAAAATAAAAAAACACAGAACACTGCAGGGCAAACTCATTATTCTGTTGCTGTTACCGGTGTTTTTAATTATATTTTCCGGAGGGGCCTTAAGTTTTTTATATACCCGCACTGCCCTGATAAATCAATGGAATGAATCCGCGGTGTTGAAACTTCAGCGGGCCGCCCATTACATTGAGATGCGGCTTTTAAAGCCGGTTGAATTAATTGAAACAATGTTCCAGGTTTCCCGTGAAAAACAGATACCGCTTTCCCTTGATGAGGTTGCCGCATACCTGGAAACCATCGAAGGTGTTCTGGCGGTTGGTGTCAAAAAAGACATTGGCATGCACGCGCCTGCAGCTCACAATCATGGTGCAATGATGGCGTTCGGGGGCATGACACAATTTCGGCACACCCGCATTCAGGACGTGTCCCAACCGGTATATGACACAGATGCAGGACACAACGCCGTCATTATGACAGTAACATTGGTTGATGCCGCAGGCAGCGGCAACGGCCGCATAGAAATCAAGATGAGTTTCAACTATCTGCTCAAGGATATTATTCAACTGGGGTGGTGGCAGAGCGACATGGCCTGCATTGTGGATAAAGCCGGCAAATACATGGCCCATACCAATATGACCATGAAAGGCCGGCATTACCTGGGCGGAGAAAATGATCCCCTGGAACAGGCGATTTTACAGGAAATGAAAACCGCTGTGTCCGGTACTGTGCAGTCCCCCGGTTATCCCCCGGCAATGGTGGCCGGGTTTTATAAGCTGGAACAGGTCCCCTGGACCATTATCCTTTTTGCCAAAGGAAAAAACATATTACAACCCATTACCAATTACAGAAATGCGTTTGTTTTCGGCAGCGGGGTGTTGATTTTTCTTATCCTGCTGCTCATCAGGCAGCATGTGGGGCAAATTGTTCATCAGATAAAAACCCTGTCAAAAAATGCCCGGAAAATTGCCAGAGGGGAATATGGAGAACCTGTAAAGGCAAACAGCAACGATGAGATCGGACAGTTGGTGGAAATATATAATGACATGGTCACAGGATTGAAAGAGCGCGATTTTATCAGGGATTCCTTTGGCCGGTATGTGGATCCGGAATTTGCCAAACTTCTGCTGCAGCATCCGGATGCCGGCAATTTGGGCGGGCAGCGGCGGGAAGTCGTTTTAATGATGTCGGATATCAGGGGATTCACACCGCTTTCAGAAACATTGAGTCCTGAAATAATCATCCGGATTCTGAACCAGTACTTTTCCCACATGATAAAAATCATCCAGGACCACGACGGTATTATCGTCGATTTCTTCGGCGACTCCATCCTGGTATTTTTTGATCCTGTCACAGGGACGATAGAAGACAAGGTTTTTTGCGCCGTTCAATGCGCATCCCGGATGCAGTCTGAAATGGCGGCATTCAATGAAAAAATGCGCCTCCAGCAGATGCCCGGGCTGGACATGGGCATCGGCATCAACGCAGGACAGGTGGTGGTCGGAAATATCGGGTCAGAGACCCGGAGCAAATACGGGGTTGTGGGGTCTGCCGTGAATATTACCAGCCGGATTCAGGCCAAGGCACAAAAAAAAGAGATCCTTATCTCTGAATCGGTTTATGCGTATGTCAGGGACCAGGTCGACATCACTAAAAAATTTACTGCAAAGTTGAAAGGGGTGGAAGGATTAACAACACTTCGTGCAATAGACACTATTTATGCGTTAGGGAAAAAACCATGAAACTTTTTTTAATCCGATCGGTTTTTCTGTGTTTTGGTCTCCTGGTGTTGTGTCAGAACAACGCCCGGGCAGGAGAACAAGAAGATCTGACAAAACTGGCAACCAGCCTGTCAACGACCATAAGATTGTCAGATCTGCTTACCTATGCCTATTTGTCCAGTCCGGCCATCACTGCGTCCAAAAAATCCTGGCAGGCGTTTATTGAAAATTACAGGGTCGGCAAAAGCTACCCGGATCCCCAGCTGGCCGCCACCTATTTTCCCCGGCCCATTGAAACCCGGCTTGGCCCCCAGGACTGGAGCCTGACCCTGTCCCAGGCCATCCCGTTTCCCGGCACCCTGG
>CALGAJ010000215.1 GCA_937951975.1 uncultured Desulfotignum sp. | reverse complement strand
CCGGTGGCCCGGGTGCCCTTCAGGTGGCAGAGGTTGGGGATGTCGATGTGGTTCTGCTGAGCCACTTCCAGGATGGTCTGGCCGGGTTCGAATTCATAGGCGTGGCCGTTGATGGTGATGCGGTTCTGGTCCATGCTGAGTCCTCTTTGGTTTTTTCCCGTTGTTTTCTGTTATTCTGTTTCCTGTGTAAATTCAAATAACGCTGTATCACAGGTGATTCGTTATGTCAATGATGGCATATCGAATATGCCCCGCCCTTTGCTGGTTTCCGGTGTTGGAGGGTTTGGCGGGTGCCGGCCGGTTACTGGAAAAAATTTTTCAACGGAGCCAGGCGGGTGAGATAGGTGATCAATCGTTTGTTTTTTTCAAATTCCATCCGCTCTTTTTTGATGAAAATGTGGAAATCGTCCGCCGCGGGGGTGATATCGGGAAAGGGATCCATGAGAATGTTCCGGTGCAGTTCCTCCATCACGGTGTATTTGGGAACAAATCCGATGCCCAGACCGGAAATGGCACCGTTGATAATGCCCCGGATATGGTTGATCTGCATCACCTGTTTCAGACAATCCCGTTTCTCAGAAGGGATGGCCCGGATAAAATTCCGCCACCACTCAAGGTCCTTGTCCATGGAAAGAATGCGCACCCGTGCCAGATCATCCAGACAGGTGATTCGGTTTTTTTGAAGGAATTTCGGGGCGGCAATGGTGACGTACTGCTCCTGGAACAGATGAATTTTTTCCAGGTTTTCAGACATGTGCGGTTTACAGTCAATGATCAGGTCCACGGCATCCTGTAGCAAAGGTTCCAGCAGGTGGTGGGAGAACAGAAAATCAATGTGAAAGTTGGGAAATTGCTCCAGGAAGGCAGGGATATGGTTGATCAGGATAGTGGTGCCGAACTCAACGGTGGCCCCCACACGGATGGTGAGCGGGGTCTGTTTTTTCAGCCCGGCCAGGTCCTGATCGGTTTTTTCCAGCTCATAAAAAATTTTTTCACAGGACCGGTAAAGGATTTTTCCGGCGTCGGTCAGCACGAGGTCTCTGCTTTTCCGGTCAATCAATGTCGTATCGATGGACGTTTCCAGTTTTTTGATGGCATGGCTGACCGCGCTCTGGGTGATGTTCAGGTGATCCGCGGTTCTGGTGAAATTGCGGATTTTTCCCAGGGTGAAAAAGGTTTTGAGGTGATACAGGTCCATACAAATCCCTTACTATCTATATTGTTCATGTTAAATATAAATATAATGAATTTTACTATTAACACGATCGTTATTATATTACAATCAATGATCGAAAAAATGTAACCGCAACCTTTTGATAATGAGGATGATCCATGGAAACCCCCACCATTGACAGTATTTTACAGGATCTGGCCATTGAGCCGGTCAATTACGGCGCTACCACCGGTTCAACCCGGGGGCGGATCCATACCCTTGGCAAAGAACTGGTCTCTTATTCGCCGGCCACCGGCCACCCCATCGCCAGTGTGATCCAGGCCCAGGCCCATGATTATGAAGCCGTGGTCAGCCGGGCCCATGCCGCGTTTGAAAAGTTCCGGATGATGCCGGCCCCCCGCCGGGGGGAGATTGTCCGGGAGATCGGCAATGCCCTGCGGGAAAAAAAACAGAGCTTAGGCGCCCTGATCAGCCTGGAGACCGGAAAGATCCGGGCCGAAGGCGAAGGCGAAGTCCAGGAGATGATCGATATCGCGGATTTTGCCGTGGGGCTGAGCCGCCAGCTGTATGGATTGACCATGCACAGCGAAAGACCGTCCCACCGGATGTATGAGCAGTGGCACCCGCTGGGGATCGTGGGCATTATCACGGCATTCAATTTTCCGGCCGCGGTCTGGTCCTGGAATGCCCTCCTGGCTGTCGTCTGCGGGGATGCCGTTCTGTTCAAGCCCAGCTCCAAGACCCCGCTCACCGCCATTGCCATCCAGAACATCATCGCCCCGGTGGTGGACAAATATGAGATTGACGGGGTATTCGGCATGGTGATCGGAAACCGGACCGATGTGGGGGATGCCATGCTCCAGGACAACCGGATTCCCCTGATCAGCGCCACCGGCAGCACGGCCATGGGCAAAAAGGTGGCCACCACCGTGGCGGCCCGCCTGGGCCGTTCTCTGCTGGAGCTGGGGGGCAACAACGCCATCATCGTCACGGAAGACTGTGACCTGGACATGGCGCTCAGGGCCACGCTTTTCGGAGCTGTGGGCACGGCCGGCCAGCGGTGCACCTCCACCCGCCGCATTATCATTCACAACAGTGTCAAGGAGACATTTGTCAAAAATCTGGTCCATGCCTACGAACAGATCAAAATCGGCGATCCCATGGACCCCGATACCTTGATGGGACCGTTGATCGATGACACGGCCACACAGGCCATGATGCAGGCCATTGAAGCGGCCAAAGACCAGGGGGGCACCGTGGTCTACGGGGGCACGCCTTTGACCGTGGAAGGCCTGGAAAACGGCAGTTTTGTCACCCCGGCCATTGTGGAAGCTGAAAACCACTACCCCATTGTCCAGGAAGAGACCTTTGCCCCGATTCTGTATATCATCGGGTATGACACCTTTGATCAGGCCCTGGCCCTGCACAATGATGTGCCCCAGGGACTGTCCAGCGCCGTTTTCACCCGATCCATCCACTACCAGGAGCAGTTTCTGTCCCACAAAGGATCGGACTGCGGCATCGCCAATGTCAACATCGGCACCAGCGGGGCTGAGATCGGCGGGGCCTTCGGCGGTGAAAAGGAAACCGGCGGGGGCCGGGAATCCGGCAGCGATGCCTGGCGGATCTACATGCGCCGGCAGACCAATACCATCAACTGGGGAAAAGATCTGCCCCTGGCCCAGGGGATCGTCTTTGACATCAAAGGAGAATCATCATGAGCAACAGTATCCTGCAATTGCCGGAAATCAAGAACGAACCGGTCAAA
>CALGAJ010000214.1 GCA_937951975.1 uncultured Desulfotignum sp. | reverse complement strand
TCAGCAATGTGGTTCATTAATATTAATCCCCCTAATCGAATTTAGTTACCCGCATCCCTGGATGGTCAAAATGGGTCAAAGAATGCGAGTACAATTTACCTTTATAGCAATCAGTAAAAAAAAAATCAATAAAATTATCGATAGTTTTTCTTGATTCTACAGATGTTTGAGCATCGTTTCCACCACCTGGGGGGCGGTCAGGCGGGAAGAATCGATCAGAATGGCATCCGGCGCGGGTTTCAGCGGTGCCTGGGCCCGCCGGGTATCCTGATCATCCCGGGCGGCCATGTCGGCCTGAATCCGGGACAAATCCTTTTCAGAATCCCGGGTTTCATCAAACCGGCGCCGGGCCCGGACCGCCAGATCCGCCACCAGAAAAAACTTGACCGTGGCATCGGGAAAAACCACCGTGCCCATGTCCCGGCCTTCAAACACCGCATCCTGCTGCCGGGCGATCCGGCGTTGAATATCCAGAAGTGCGGACCGGACCGCCGGTCTGGCCGAGGTCGCGGACGCCAGCATGGTGATTTCAGGTGTGCGAAGAAACGGCGTGATATCGTTTCCTGAGGACAAAACCCGCATTTCCTCATTTTCCAGCACCACGTTCAGATCCAGATCCGACACAAAAGCATCCAGTTCCGCATCATTTTCCCAGCAGATGTGCTGGCGGTCGATTTCAAACGCCACGGCCCGGTACAGAGCACCGGTATCCACCCGGACACAGCCCAGTTTTTTTGCCAGCAATCTGCTGACCGTTGTTTTACCGGATCCGGCAGGCCCGTCAATGGTGATGATTCGATAAGTCATTACAGTTCCGCCTTCAATGCGGCAATGCAGGTCCGGTTTTCACGGGGGGTCCCTGCGTTGATTCGCAAAAACGTGTCAAACCCGTACGATTTCATGGACCGGACAATCACCCCGTGACGGAGCAGCCGGGTGAACAGTTTCGTGGCATCGGTTTTCACATCCACCATCAGAAAATTGGCCTGGGTGGGCAGGGGATCCAGTCCAAGTGAAGACAGTTCCCGGGTCAAGAAATCAATGCCCTGATGCACCGTGTCGATGCTTTTGTGCAGAAAATCCTGGTCGGCCAGAGCGGCTTCTCCTGCCACCTGGGCCAGTCCGTTGACATTGAACGGCTGGCGGATCCGGTTGAGAATCTGCGCCACCTCCCTGTCCATGATGCCGTAACCGATCCTGAATCCGGCCAGGCCATAGGCTTTGGAAAAAGTTCTCAGGGTCACGATCCGGGGATCAGCCAGAGGGGTTTCCAGAGAATTGTACACACCCGGATCCCGCACAAATTCCATGTATGCTTCGTCCACCACAATGAGCACATCAGGCGGCACCTGATCGGCAAATGCGGTAAACGCCTCTTTTGAAATGATACTGCCCGTGGGATTAAAGGGATTGGTGATAAACACCAGTTTGGTTCTGGGAGACATTTTATCAAGCATGGCCGACAAAGGGGTGTCGAATCCGGACAACGGCACCATCACAGGAACGCCTTTGGCGGTTTTCACACTGATTTCATACATGAGAAACGAAGGCAGAGGCATGACCGCGTGATCGTCCGGATTTAAAAAGGCATGGGCCAGCAGAGCGATCAGATCATCCGATCCGTTTCCCAGAACGATATTGTCCGGCGCCACCTTGTGATACCGGGCCAGATGTCGGCACAGGTCATGGGCCACCGGCTCGGGATACCGGTTCATGAGATGCAGGTTCTTCATGACCGCATCCGTGACCTGCGGAGAAAATCCCAATGGATTCTCATTGGATGCCAGCTTCACCGCAGACTCAATGTTGAACTCCCTTTCAAGCTCTTTTAACGGCTTGCCTGCTTCATAAGGTTTGATGGAGGCGATCGATTCACTGATTTTGAACAGCATGCGCAAAATTTCCTTCCCAAAAAAACACAGATAAAATAAATAACAGTTGCGGTCAGGCATTCACATAGTTAGGATTTGATATTTTGTCAACGATAACCCGATAAATATGAAAATTTTTGGAGAAACTCATGCCGCCTTGTGTCACCATCGGACTTGAAAACTTGGAACACGGATTTGCGTCTGAACTCAAAGACCGCCGACTGGGCCTGCTTGCCAACCCCGCTTCAGTGGATTTTCAATTCCGCCATGCCGTTCAGGTCATACAGGAACTGTTTCCCGGTCACCTGACCACGATTTTTTCTCCCCAGCATGGATTTTATGCGGAAAAACAGGACAATATGATCGAGTCCCCCCATGCCCGGGAACCGGAGATGGGCCTCCCCATCTACAGCCTGTACAGCCACACCCGGATTCCCACGGCACAGATGTTTGACAATCTGGATACGCTGATCGTGGATATTCAGGATGTGGGGACCCGTGTTTACACGTTTATCTATACCATTTCCTACTGCATGGAGGTGGCGGCCCGGACCGGTAAATCAGTGATCGTTCTGGACCGCCCCAATCCCATCGGCGGAGACCGGGTGGAAGGCAATATTCTGAATCCGGAATATGCTTCGTTTGTGGGCCGGTTTCCCATTCCCATGCGCCACGGCATGACGGTCGGGGAAATCTGCCGGTTCTTCAACCAGAAATTTCAGATCGGTTGCGACCTGACAGTGGTACCCATGTCCGGGTGGAAGCGCAGCATGTACTGGAATGATACCGGCCGGACCTGGATTCCGCCATCGCCTAACCTGCCCACCCCGTTGTCATGCCTGGTTTACCCCGGTCAGGTGATTTTCGAAGGCACCAACATCAGTGAAGGCCGCGGCACCACCCTGCCCTTTGAGTGCTTCGGGGCTCCGTTCATGGACACGGGGGCCATGGCCCCGATATTGAACCGGGAAATTGCAGGGGCCTGTTTCAGACCCGTGTGTTTTCAGCCGACTTCGGGCAAATGGCAGGATCAGCGTTGCAGGGGATTTCATATCCATGTCACGGATACTGAAAAATTTGAACCTTATGAGGCGTCCCTGCGGGCCTTACAACTGATCATCAGGTATCATCCGGATACGTTTGAATTCAAATCACCCCCGTATGAGTATGAATATGAGCGTCTCCCCATGGACCTGATTTTAGGAGATGCCGCCATTCGAACCGACCTGTGCGCCATGACCGACATCCGGGAAATCAAGGCCCGGTGGCAGCCGGAACTCGAGACGTTCAAAACGGTGTCACGGGCTTGTTATCTGTATGATTAGTTGATCCCTTTTCATATGAACCAATTCGGGCAGATAAAAAAAGGGCCGGTTAAAAACCGGCCCTTTTTTTATACAAACGGATTGAATCGGTTCATTCGAACCGGTTGCTTAATTTTTTTTCAGGTCATTCAATTCTTTTTCCAGCTCGGCGATTCTTGATTTATCATCTGCAGGGGCATCCTTACCTTCTTTGTTCTTCCAGGAATCCTTGAGTTCATCAAACCCCAGATACAGTGCCAGGCCACCGCCCAGCAACAGCACCGGCGGAATAAATCCAGCCAGAAGGTTCAAAAAATGACCAAACCAGACTGCCAGTCCGACCACACCAAGAAGCACAGCAATTGCACCGCCGATCAACGTTTTCATAAATAGTTCCTCCTTAATTTTTTTCACCACCCAAAAATGGTACCACAACAAAAAAAGCTTACATATCAACAGATTTTGGAAAATAACACAGACATGTTGATTTATCAAGGCTATTTTGGCGTGAACACGTGCCGGTTTTTAACTATCATATTGCCTTTGAAGGTCAGGTTTGATAATAAACAAAGGTTGAACGGCACAGCACAAAGGCCATAACCATAAGGGACAATCCATGCACCTTTTCCAGTTTTTCAAAACCCTGATTCCCAGAACCAGGGCCAGAATACGCTGTACCATCGATTACCTGCTGGGAAATACCTCCGATTATTTCACCAATCTGTATCCGGGCAATCACAGCTGTATCACCCGAAAAATATTGAACCGCCTGATACGCAAAGTCAATCTGGATGATCACAATCTGGAAAAAATCACTGCATTAGACAGAGACGCCTGTATCATATATGCCAGTAAAAACAAACGGTTATTTGATTTTCTATATTTTCACACCCGGCTTAAAGCATTGGATCTGCCCTATCCGGAACTGGGGTTTGATCTGCACTTCTTTTTTCTGCTGCCGGTCAAGCGGCTGCTTCGGATCTGGCTGTCTCACCTGGATTATTTTTTTCATCATTTTTCTTTCAAGGATTTTTACAAATCCGGATACGCCTTCCAGGAACTGTATTCAGGAAAATCCGGATTTGTGCATCTGATTGAAGAAGATGATTTCTACAACCGGTTCATCCGGGCCACGCCTGATCCGCTGTACCATCTGATCGAATATCAAAAACATATGAAGCGCCCCGTGATCATCATTCCGGAAGATATCATCTATGTGACCAAACCCATGCACAAAAACCCGGGCTTAGGCGAAATTCTATTCGGCACCCATGAAAAACCCGGTTGGTTGAAACGGATGACCATCCTGCTGCGCCAACCGGAAAAGATCCGGGTGGAGCTGGCCCGCCCTGTAAACCTCAAGGAATTCCTTGCCAGACCGGAAATTGAACGTCTGGATTCAGAATTTCAGACCCACCGTTTGCGAAGTTTTCTGGTGGATATCCTGAACCGCCAGAGAAAAAGCATTACCGGGCCGGTACTCAAATCCCGCCAGGAAATCACGGAAGATATCCTGACCCGCCAGTCCCTTCGTGAGTTTCTGGCGGATTACGCGTCAAAAAATAACATTTCATTAAAAAAGACCAATAAAAAAGCCGCCGCCTATATCAATGAAATTGCAGCTAACTACAACCTGCGGATCATCAATTTAGGCAACTGGATACTTACCTGGATTTTCAAAAACATTTTTGAAGGCCTGGTGGTGGATCAGAAACAGATCAACCGGATGCGGGAGAAATACACGGAAGCCCCGTTGATTCTGGTGCCCTGCCATAAAAGTCATTTAGACTATCTGCTGCTGCCCTATGTCATGTTCCGAAACAACATGCCCTGCCCCCATATTGCGGCCGGGAAAAATCTGTCTTTCTGGCCTTTAGGGCCGTTGTTCAGGGGGGGAGGCGCGTTTTTTCTCAGACGCACCTTTAAGGGGGCGGCATTGTATACCCAAATTTTTGCCGCGTACCTGGAAAAGTTGCTGTATGAAGGATTCAATATCAAAATTTTCATCGAGGGCGGCCGGAGCCGCACCGGCAAACTGCTGACCCCCCGCCCGGGCGGGATGGGCATGATCATCAAGGCCTATCTGAACGGGGCCTGCGACAATCTGTATTTTGTGCCCATTTACGTGGGATATGACCGGGTTCTGGAAGAAGACGCCTATCTCAAAGAAATCGAAGGCGGCAGTAAAAGCCCGGAAACCCTGAAAGGACTGATCAGCACCCGCAAATTTTTGAAAAAAAAATACGGCAAGGTCTATATCCGGTTTGATGATCCTATTTCCATCAAAGACTACATTCACCAGACACACATGGATCCTGCCCGGGCAACGGACCGGGAGTTCATGGATTTTGTCAAAAAATTCAGTTATAAATTGATGGCAGCCATCAACAAACAGGCTGTGGCGACCCCCCACGGCATCATTGCCAGCGCCATTTTAAACAGCCCGAAAAACAGTTTTTCAAAAGGACAGATGATCGAGCGGGCCAACACATATCTCAACACCCTGATGAACGACAAAGTGGAACTGTCGGAAACCTTGCTTCTGGACCTGGACAACACGTTCAACACGGTGATTCACAATTTTCTGTCCAGAAATTTCATGGAACTGGTGGATGAGGATGAAGAAGAGATCACCGATGACACCTATTTTATCGTTAAGCACAACAAACGGGCCATACTGGATTATTACAAAAATTCAGTGATCTCTTTTTTCATCCCGGCCGCTTTCACCGCCGTGGCCATTTTAGAGGTGGACCGGTTCAAGTTTGCATTGCCGGACCTGGTGCGAAGGTACCGGTTTCTGGAAAAACTGTTTAAGGACGAGTTTTTCAATGACACGGAGATCACCTGTGAAGAACATCTCTCCAACTGTATCAAAGGGTTTATCAATGAAGGCATTCTGGTACCGGATCCCGCCGGCATGGACACACTGAATCTGACTTCCCGGGGATTGCGCAAGCTCAAATGGTTTGCCGCATTTACGCTTCCCTTTCTGGAGTCCTATAAAACCGCACTGCTTTACTTTGAAAAAGAGACAAAAGTGCCGCAGGATGAAAAGGAGATGGCAAAAAAAATCCATTCCTATGGTATCAAGCTGTACAAACGCAAACAGGTGGCCCTGAAAGAATCTCTGTCTTTGATCAACTACCGGAATGCGGCCAGATTCTTTTCCAGGAACGGTATCAACGGATCTGAAGACCAGGTTCAGATTGATTATTTTAAACAGATTATCTCCCGGTTGATCCGGGTCATCGCTTCTTAAAGAAGAGTTATGAACGCATTGATTCTGGCCGCTGGTTTCGGAACCCGGCTGCTGCCCTTCACCCGGGCCATTCCCAAACCGCTGCTCACTTTAGGTGGAAAACCGGTTCTGCAGCACACCATCGAGCGGTTGGTTCAAAGCGGCTGCCGGCGGATTCTGGTCAACACCCACCATCTGTCCCATCAGATCACCGAATTTCTGGACCATCTGGACCCTGGCCCGGATGTGGACATCCGTGACGTGCATGAACCTTTGATCCTGGATACCGGCGGGGCCATTGCCAATGTCAGAGATGTCATGAAAAATGACAGTTTTTTTGTAATCAACAGTGATGTGGTCACAGATATCGACCTGTCTTTAGTCTGGCGGTTTCATCTGGCAAATCAGGCCCTGGCCACGCTGGTGCTCCATGATCGCGCCGCGTACAACCAGGTGACCATGGATTCTGACGGCTGGATCACCGGATTTCGTTCCCCCGGCCAGGGCCTGGCATTTACCGGCATCCAGGTGCTGTCTTCGAAAATCTTTGACTACCTGCCTGAAAAACGCGTTTTTTCCAGTATTGACTGGTATGCACAATTGTGTCCGGCCAAAAAGATCAAAGCATATGTGGCTCCGGATCTGTTCTGGGAAGACATCGGCACCATGGATACCTATTCACGCACGGCACGGCTGTGGGTCAGCGCCAAAGCCCTTGGGAATTGTGCAAAACATGTGGACATCCATGCGTTGTGCGGAGACGGCTCCGACCGGTCCTGGTTCCGGGCAACGCCGGATTCAAATACACCCCTCCGATCCGGAGCGGCTCCCACGTCGGCGGTGGTCTGCGACCACGGCATCTGCCTGCCGGGAACAGACCGGCGTGCCCAGGTGGATGCCTTTGTGGCCATTGGCAAACATCTGTATCAAAACGGTATCCGTGTTCCCCGAATTTTGGCCCATGATGCATTAAGCGGCGTGGTGGCGGTCCAGGATCTGGGAAACCGCCATCTGGCCGATGTGGTGGCGCAGCAGATGCCGGATCTGTCTCAAATCACGGGCATGTATGAAAAAGTCATTGATCAGTTGATCTTGTTTTCCCGAAAAGGGGCACACGGGTTTGACCGGTCCTGGACCTGCCAGACCCCTTATTATTCCAGATCGTTG
The DNA here is from genome assembly GCA_937951975.1 of uncultured Desulfotignum sp. GTDB lineage: Bacteria > Desulfobacterota > Desulfobacteria > Desulfobacterales > Desulfobacteraceae > Desulfotignum. The sequence goes on along the minus strand of CALGAJ010000214.1, from coordinate 2,282 downwards.
ATTCTGGAAAACGAATGCCGGTATTTTGTGAATCGATTCGTTCAAGGCTATCTGGGGAAACAAATTGATTTTGATGCCCTGGCGGATGACTTTCATTTCATTGCCGATCAGGCATTGACCGGTGGGGAAAACGGACTGATGCACCGGGACTGCCAGTCAAAAAACATCATGATCAAAAATGGGGAACCGTTTTTCATTGATTTCCAATCCGCCCGGATCGGCCCGTTGCAGTATGATCTGGCGTCTCTGTTACTGGATCCCTATGTGGCCCTGCCAGAACATGTTCAAAAAAATCTGCTGACCTATGCCATGAACCGCCTGAACCTGATATCCCCGGACCGGCGACAGCAGTTTGAATTAAATTTTGACTATTGCTCCCTGACCCGGAACCTGCAGATTTTAGGCGCGTTTGCCTATTTGAGCCGGGTCAAGGGAAAATTATGGTTTGAAGCCTATATTCCGACGGCACTGGCATCCTTGAAACACTGGATGCGCACCCAGGCGCCGGACGCCGTCCGCCGGCTCAAAAAACTGGTTCTGAGTCTGTAAGGAGCATCACTATGGAACATATTTTTGTCATGATCAACGGACTGCCCGGGAATGTGGCGGCAACCATGGCCCGGGCCGCACTGTCCGATCCCCGGTTTCAACTCATCCCGGCATCTCTGACCGGACCTGATATCCATGACACATCCTTTCAAGTGGATGAAATCTCTGTCACACTGATCAAACCCGATGAACGGGAAACTGCTGTTGCAGAGATCCGGCACAAGTTCGGCGATTTCATTGCCATCGACTATACGCACCCGTCCGCCGTCAATGCCAATGCCCGGTTTTATATCCAGCAGCACATCCCATTTGTGATGGGCACCACCGGCGGTGACAGAACCGCTCTGGAAGCAGATGTGTCCAAAGGGGAGATCCCGGCGGTGATCGCCCCCAACATGGCCAAACAGATCGTCGGCTTCCAGGCCATGATGGCCTTTGCCGCAGATCAGTTTCCGGGTCTGTTCACCGGGTATTCCCTTGAAATCAAAGAAAGTCACCAGCAGGGAAAAGCGGATACATCCGGCACGGCCAAAGCCATGGTGGGATATTTCAACCGTCTGGGATTGGATTTCAAACCGGAACAGATTCAGCAGATCCGTGACCCAAAAGTACAAAAAACCCAGTGGCACATCCCTGAACAGTATCTGTCCGGTCACGGCTGGCATACCTACACCCTGACCGCACCGGATGGTTCTGCTTTGTTTGAATTCAAACATAACGTCAACGGACGGCAGATTTATGTGGAAGGCACGTTTGATGCGGTTCTGTTCTTGAAAAAACAGATAACCCATCCCGTGGACTCAAAACGGCTGTTCACCATGATGGATGTTTTGAACTCTCAGGAGTAACCTATCCATGACCCTGAAAAAATCCCACAAAATGCTGCTGGTCCTGTTTGGATTGATCTATCTGATTTCGCCGGTGGATCTGATTCCGGAATTTCTGGCGCCTATTTTAGGATGGGTGGATGACGGGGTGATTCTTTACGGCATCTACCACTTGGTCCGTTACAACCGGCTGCCCTGGAATCTTTTTTTCAACAAAAAGAAAAAACCATGACACAATTTCTGGAAGTGGGCACCACCCGGTATGAGATCCGCCGGTATGATTACGGGAAAAAGAACCGGCCGGTACTGGTGTTTCTTCATGAAGGCCTGGGTTGTGTCAATCTGTGGAAATCATTTCCCGAACAACTGGCGCAGCAAACCGCCTGTGATGCGTTTGTATTCTCCCGCACCGGATACGGTGAATCCGACCCCGAACCGCTGCCGTGGAAACTCAGTTTCATGCATACGCAGGCGTTAAACGCATTGCCCGGCATACTTACCGCGGCAGGCATCGACACCTATATTCTGATCGGACATTCCGACGGCGGGTCCATTGCCCTGATTCATGCAGGCTCCCCGCATGCCGATCCCGGCCTGAAAGCCGTGATCACTGAAGCGGCCCATGTATTCTGCGAACCCGTCACTCTGGCTTCCATCCGGGCGGCAAAAACCGCTTATGTCAGCCAGGGTCTCAAGGAGAAACTGGCCAGATACCACAAGGCGAACACGGACAATGCCTTCTGGGGGTGGAACAATGCCTGGCTGAATCCACGGTTTGTGCACTGGGACATCCGGAAATTTCTGCCCCGCATTCAGGTGCCGGTACTGGCCCTTCAGGGCGCGACAGACCCTTACGGCGCCCCGGCCCAGCTGGTGGTCCGGGCCGACTCGGGCATCGTCTCGGCC
>CALGAJ010000213.1 GCA_937951975.1 uncultured Desulfotignum sp. | reverse complement strand
CGGGCGTCAGAAGGGCAACCCGAAAAACATCCGGTCGATCGAGGACTTACGCCAACCGGGCGTCCGCATCGTGAACCGGCAGCTGGGAACCGGGACCCGTAAACTGTTTGACAAGGTGCTGCTGGAACATGAGATCAAGGGAGACACCCTTCCGGGATATGAAGAGGTCCTGTCCCGGCACATGGATGTGGGGCTGGAGATTCTCAACGGAAAAGCGGATGCCGGACCGGCCATCCGTCCGGTAGCCAATATCCTGGGGCTGGATTTCATTCCGGTGTGCTGGGAACGGTTTGACCTGCTCATCGCCAAGGACAAGTTTTTCGAACAGGGTATTCAGTTGTTTCTGTCTCTGCTCAAGGGAAAAGTCATTGTGCAGACCGCTGAAAAATACGGCGGATACGACCTGTCCATGACCGGGAAAATGATCTATCCCCCGTCCTGAGCAGGCAGGCACACCACCAGGCCCAGACACACCAGCGACACCAGAAACACCAGAAGAAAAGTACCCCACACCCCCTGGGCCACGGCTGTCTTCAAAACAGCCTGGGCCGCATCCGGGATCAGGGCCTGAAATTCCGGCCGAAACAGGTTTTCCATGTTTTCCTTTAACTGGACCATCAGGGTTTCAGGCAGAGACACATCCACGGTTTCCAGCCGGCTCAACAACTGATGCGTGACCATGCCGCCGCTGATCCCCACCCCCAGAGTGCCGCCCAGGGTCCGGGCAAACTGGTGGGACGATGTCGCCACTCCCAGATCTGATGATCCCAGGCTGTTCTGAACCTTCAGCAGCGTGGCCAGGACCACGAACCCCATGCCGAATCCCACCACCTGAAACACCAGAAAACTGTGAAGCATGGACGTGGTGGTGGAAAATCCCAGGGTCAACCCCGTGCCGGCCGCCAAAAGGATGCCGCCGGCCAGGGCCGCGGTTTTCTGGGTGGTCAGGTGCATGACCCGCCCTAAAATCAACGACCCTGCAGACCAGCCCAGACTCAAAGACAGCATGGACATTCCTACCTGCAACGGCGTATGACCCAAAGCCCCCTGAAGAAACAGCGGGGCATACCCGAACAGGGAAAACATGGAAAAACTGGCACAGAACCCGGCCAGATTGCCCACGGCAAAACCTCTGCGCCTGAAAAACCGCAGATCCAGGATGGGATCGTTGGCCCCCAGTTCCGCTTTGACAAACCAGAAGCCAAAACCCAGTGACGTGACGGCCAGCAGTGCTGACGGCAAAGAGATCCAGGCAATGTCCCGCCCCCCGGTCATCACCAGAGTCAGCACGGACATCAGAAACCCGGTCAGCGACACCAGCCCGGGCCAGTCCAGAGATGCGTTTTTCTTTTTTTCCCGGAAATCGGTTAGAAACAGTGCGATACCGGCCAAAGACAGCAGCCCCAGGGGCAGATTGATGAAAAAAATCCACCGCCAGGAAAAAAAACTGACCATCACCCCGCCCAGGGTGGGACCAATCACCGAAGCCACCCCCCATATAAAAGAAGCCAGAGACAGGGTTTTGGCCCGCTGTCCTTCAGGTGCTGCTTCCGAGAGCACCACATACACCAGGGCAAAAATCCCCCCGGACCCGATGCCCTGAAACACCCGTGCCGCCACCAAATATCCCATGGACGGAGCTGCGCCGGCAGCCAGAGAGGCTAAAATGAAAATACTCACACTGACCAGCAGCAGCCGTCTGACAGCAAACAGATCGGACAGTTTGCCGAAAATCGGCAATGCCACGGCCCGGGACAGAAAATAGGCCGTATACACCCAGGCATACAGGTGCAGCCCGGAAAGTTCGGCAATAATGGTGGGCATGGCCGCCGACATGACCATGGCATCCAAAGCCCCCAGAAACAGGGCCAGCAGTACCGCGCTGATCAACCAGGTCTGTTTCATACAAATTCCTTACACCAGATCCTTGAGCGCGATGGTCAGACGGTATTCAGCGGAATCCGGATCACGGGCGACTGAAAATCCGATTTTCAGTCCCATGGCCACCATGGGGGCATTGTTGGTCAGCACCAGTCCCGACACCACGGACAAGCCGTATTTTTTCGCACTGATCATGGCCTGCTTGAGCAGCACGCTGCCGATGCCTTTGCCGTGCCAGTCATCGGCAACGACCACGGCAAATTCCCCGGTTTTGCCGTCCGGCATGAAAATGATCCGGGCCACCCCGATGAGTTTGCGTGCCTCCCCGTCGCCGGCAAAGGCGCACAAAGCAATCTCCCGGTCATAATCGATCTGGCTGAGACGCGCCAGCATGGGCCGGGAAATTCGTTTCAACGGAGAGAAAAACCGCATGAAAATGGTTTCCGGAGACAAATCGGAAAACAGATCGATCATCTGCTGGGCATCCCCGGGCCTTACCGGGCGCATGAAAATCCGTTCGTTGTCCCGGGTGACAAATTCGGATTCCTGCCACCAGGGATAGGGGCTGATGATCAGGTGGGCCGGGGCACAGACGGCCGAAGCCGCCACTGTCACCGCAATTTCTGAAATATAGATTTCTCCGTCAGCGATCTGGATGGGGTTGAGCGCCAGGGTCTGTATGGCGGGATAGTCCGTGACCATGCGGCCCACCAGAATCATGGTTTCCTCCAGCATACCGAGATCCACGCCGGCCACATTGCCCCTGCCCTGCAGCAGCAGGGAAATCCGGGTACTTCTGATGGTACGCCCGGCCAGCATCCGGTTCAGCGGCGGCAACGCCACTGCCATGTCGGAAAGCACCTCGGTCATGAGTCCGCCGATCCCGAACCGGATCACCGGTCCGAACAGGTCCGTGTGTTTCGCAGACAGGTTCAGGGCATAGTCGGGCGATACCCCGGCGGGCAGCGGTTTCATATGAATCCCATAGGCCCCTGCCAGATCCGCTGCTTGTTGGGAAGGCAGGTGTGTCTCTCCTTGGGCCAGGGTATCATCGATAATCTGCGATGCCGCATCCCGGTCAATTACAAGGCGTTTGTCCGTGGTATAGGGAATCTGCTGGAGCGCTTCCATGTTCCGCCCGTACTGATATAGATTGACAAACGCCCGGACCGCCCGTTCAGGCGTGTCATAGGTGACGATGCCGTGCCGGTTGAAAATCTCCCTGGAATCATCGATGGTCATTCCCCCCAGCCAGGCGGTTAACACCGGAAACGGGGTGGTCTTTAAAAGGTCCACCAATGACTTCGCAATGGTGGTGCAGTCATAAATCCCCACCGGAGAGCTGAGTAACAGCAGGCCGTCGATTTCCGGGGCCTGAATGCAGGTTTTCACCACTTGTACATACTGCTTCGGGGTGGCGGCCCGGAGCAGGGCAATGGGATTGGCCCGGCTCCATCCGTCCGACAGCAGCGCATCCAGTTTTTCAATGGTGGCAGAATCCAGGGCGGCCGGTTCCAGACCATGGCGGATCAGGGCATCCCTGGCCATCTCTCCGATCCCCCGGGCATTGGAAACAATGGCCAGGCGGGATCCTCTGGGCCGCTGCTGCTTGGCCAGAAATTCCGCACAGTCGAACAGGGCTTCAAATTCATTGACCCGCAGAATACCGGCCCGTTTAAACGCCGCATCATACATCTGGTCTTCATCCAGATCGCCCGGCCCACTGATTTTTCCGGATCGTCTGGATTTCAGGGCAATGATGGGTTTGATCCGGGACACGGCCCGGGCCGCACTCATGAACCGGCGCATCCGGGTGACGGACTCCACATACATGACAATGGAATCCACATCCGGCAGGGTTCCCAGATAGTCGAGCATATCGGAAAAATTCA
>CALGAJ010000212.1 GCA_937951975.1 uncultured Desulfotignum sp. | reverse complement strand
GCCTCCACCTGACAGCGGCGGCAGGCATCCTCGCATTCATGGGGGCAGATCCGGCCCAGGACCCCGGGCAGCGGCAGCTGTTCCATGATGATCTCCAGGGCCTGCCTGTAGTTGCCCTGCTTGACCATCTGCACATACCCCTGGACATTGAGTCCGGCCGGACAGGTGAGGCGGCAGGGGGCCTTGTCGGTTTTTTCAATGGCCCAGGCCGACGGCATGGCCTGGGGATAGAGCTTGTACGCAGCCTTGCGATCCCGCAGGTTTTCGTCAAACCGGTTGGGCAGATCCACCGGGCACACCTTGCCGCATTCCCCACAGGCCGTGCATTTTTCCAGGTCGATGTACCGGGGTTTCTGGGTCAGGGTCACCGTGAAGTTGCCGGCCTCCCCTTCCACGGACTGGATATGACCCGAGGTCAGCAGTTCCACATTCAAATGCCGCCCCGCCTCCACCAGTTTGGGGGAGATGATGCACATGGAGCAGTCATTGGTGGGAAAGGTCTTGTCCAGCTGGGCCATGGTGCCGCCGATGGCTGTGTTGTTATCCACCAGAAACACCAGGTGCCCGGAATCCGCCAGGTCCAGGGAGGCCTGGATACCGGCGATACCGGCGCCCACCACCATTACCGATCCTTTTTCCATTTCGGTCATGTCATTCCTCCTTGCATTCAGTCCCTTTTGGGGCATTGAGTCCCGCCCTCGGTCTCACCCGGGGGTCAAAGCCCCACTTCGGCCAGATCCGGGCCGAGATAGGCACGTTCCGTATCCGCCAGAACTCCTAAGGCCAGGCAGATGATGGTCCACAGATGAACCACGTGATACCTGCCGCCGTAATGAAGGCCGATGTCCTCAATCTGGCCGTGACAGTTGTGGCAGGGGGCGATCACGTAATCCGCGCCCGTGGCCTTGATCTGGTCGAACTTGATTTTGCCGTAGGCCCGGCGCTGGTCCGGAAACCCGGCCTGCAGGGCCCCGCCCCCGCCGCCGCAGCAGAAATTGTTCATGCGGCTGGGCACGGTATCGATGAAGTTTTCTTCGCCCACCACGGTTTTCACCACAAACCGCAGGTCATCCACGATCTTGTTGGACCCGCTTTTCCGGGCGATGTTGCAGGGATCCTGCACCGTGAATTTCGCGCCGATATCCCTGTTCCAGTCGGCATTGACCTTGAGTCTGCCTTCTTTGATCCACTGGGCATACAGCTCGATGATGGTGGTCAGCTGAAACTTGTGGGGAATGTTGTATTTGCGCAATCCCTCCAGGATCGCAAAGTAGGAGTGGCCTCACTCGGTATTGACCACCAGGGGGCTTTTGAGATTGTTGTCCACATGCAGGACAAACTCCTCGATGATGTAGCGCCACCCTTCGTCATCGGCCAGGAACATGCAGTAGTTCTCCCCGGCCCACATCACCGACGGATAGGTCCAGTCCGCGCCCACCAGGTGCAGGATCTTCCACAGAGGCCCCATCTCCTCGGGTTCGGTGACCGGCTCCCGGGAGTTCTGGTTGAGGACCATCTGGGCTCCCACCCGGTCCACGGTCACTTCCAGGTCTTCAAATCCGGGATGGCCCTCCCGGATCTCCTCGGCCACATCCAGGACCGTGAACTCGAAATCCTCCTTGGCCGCGCCCATGGCCGAACCGGTCCGGATATGCTGGTCGCAGGACCCGAGAATGCCTTTGGGCCGCTTTTCCCGGGCCATCTTTGCCCGGATGTTGTAGATGAGTTTGGGGATGTTGATGTTCATGGGGCATGCCAGCTGGCACCGGCCGCACATGGAGCACACCCATTTCCAGTCCGATTTGAGGATCTCTTCGTCCATGCCGAAATTGAGCATCCGGATCAGTTTTCTGGGATCCATGCCGAACTGCTCGGAGGCCGGACACCCGCCGGTGCAGGTGCCGCAGGTCAGGCACAGATCAAAGTTTGCATCCGGTACCTTGTCCAGTACCGCTTCCTTGAGTTCGACATCAAGGGTGTCTATCTTGATTGCCTCTGCCATGGTGCGTCCCCCCTGTATTCGGTTGAAGGCTTATGTCATCGGATCACATCACCGGGTCATTCCTCACCTGAGTTTGGCCGCGTTCAGGTACTGGGCCAGTTTGTCCTCTCCGCCGATGGTAATGATATGCACGCCCTGGCAGATGTCCTTGAGGCTTTTGACCGTATCCGCGAACAACTCGATGCTGGCCTTGGTTCTGTCCGGTGCGTTGAGCAGTTTCCGGATCACCCATTCCGGCACCAGGCCGGACTTGAAGTGGCGGTTCAGAAACTTGCCCATACCTGCGGTGCGCAGAATCATCACCTCGGCGATCACCGGTATCCGGAACGGGGCCACCTGTTTCATGAACTTTTCAAACTGGTCCACGTCAAAAATCGGGGTGGTCAGAAAATACCCGGCCCCCACATTGAGCATGTCCTCCATCTCTTCCATGCCCCGCTTGGGCATCTGTTTTCCCCAGGGGGTTTCCACGCCGGACCCCAGGGTGAACTCCAGTTTCCTGCCGATGTCATTGCCCTCGATGGTGACCCCCTGGCGCAGGTGATCCAGTACCGATCCCAGCTTGCCGGAATCCACGTGAAAAAACATGGTCTCCTGGAGGCTGTCGCCTGAAATGCGGTAATCCTCGGTGAATACCAGCAGGTTGTCCACCCCCACCTCATGGGCCGAGGTCAGGTCTTTCTGGAGCTGATACCGGTTCTTGTCACGGGTCGTGGTCTGATAGATGGCGTTGAACCGGTTTTTCAACAGCAGGTCACAGGTCTGGATGCTGTCCCCCACCACGCCTTCGAGTTCCACGTCAGACACGGACACACCGTCCACCCTGCCCCGGACTCTGCTCAGGCTCTGCACCAGGGCTTCGGGTTCATCATCGCCAAGCGGTGCCTGAACTTCAGAGGTCACGACAAATCTCTTTTTTTCCAAAGATTCTTTTAAATTCATGGGTTGCCTCCTTCGCTATTTGAGTTCAAGCAGTTTTGCGACTTCTTCCTTGAGCTGATGCAGGGGCAGGGGCTTGGAAAAACAGACATCCGCCCCGTTTTTTTTCATCCGCGCGAATTTCTCGTCGTCCAGATACGCGGACAGCACAATGATTTTCGTGTGCTTTGTCTCCTCATTGTCCTTGATTTTCTTGCAGACCTCATAGCCTTTGATATCAGGCATCATGATATCCAGGATCAGCAGGTCCGGCTTGAAATGGTTGACCTGGAGCCCCGCCTCAAACCCGTCGGACGCCGAGATCACCTCATAGTCGAACTCGTCCTCCTCCAGGGCCTGGACAATGGATTCCACAATGATCATGTCGTCATCCACCACCAGGATTTTTTTCCGGTTACTGTTCTCATTTTCTTCCGGGATGGGAATCCCCTGGTTGCGCATAAAGGCTTCCAGATCGGATTTCTTGATCCGCCGATGCCCCCCGACCGTCCGGTATGCCTTGATATGGCCGGCCTCCACCCAGTTGATGATGGTTTTAGACGAAACATTGCAGTACTTGCTGGCCGTGAATACAGTCAATGTGTCTTCCATAATGACTCCTTTGCATTGATGGTGTTATAGTTTTTTCTATTATTATAAATAATATATCCTGTCAAGGAAAAAATAATAACTAAAATAAATAAAATAACTATACTAATTTCCGGTTATTGAACGCACCTGTTTTTTTACCACAAAGGACACGAAGATCACGAAGGATAAAAAAAGGAACCGGCAAGGTTTTCACTGACGGTCTGTTACATTGGACGACCACATCAAACGATGCAGCCGGGGTAAATCAGTAAGATGGGCGAACAGGTTCGGAATAAAGCGGGGTAAAAAATTGCATCATTAAAAAAAGCTGGAAATCAGGATCACACCACAGGCTCAAAATTCTTCGTGCCCTTCGTGGTTCAACCCATGCAGCCGCGCCTGTTACACCAGGGGCAGTTTGATGGTGAACCGGGTCCATTCACCGTATTGTGATTCCACGGTGATGTCTCCGTCGTGGTCCTTGACAAACCCGTAGCAGACCGACAGCCCCAGGCCCACGCCTTTGATGCTGTCGGTCTTGGTGGTGAAAAAGGAATCAAACACCTTTTCCAGGTGCTCGGATTTGATGCCGGTGCCGGTGTCTTCCACGATGATGTGGACCATGTTACCGTTGGGCCGGGTGGTGATGGTCAGGGTGCCGCCGTCGGGCATGGCATACATGGCATTGGAGAACAGGTTGATGAACACCTGGCGCAGCTGGTCCCGGGAGGCCGTGATGATGCCCGGGTCCGGGGTCAGATTCAGCCGGACCTTGATGGAATTCTCCCGGAACCGCTTGTCATACAGCACCATGAGCTCGTCGATCACGGTGTTGATGTCCAGTTCGGCCCGTTCGGTTTCATCCGGCCGGGAAAAGGACAGCATTTTTTTGAGCATGTCCGCCAGACGCACGGTTTCCGACAGGGACATGTCCAGAAGCCGCCGCCGCTTGTTGGAAGGCGGGATCTCGGTTTTGAGCAGTTCCAGGGTATTCATGATCCCGAACAGAGGATTGTTCAGCTCATGGGCGATCTGGGAGGTGAGCCGGCCCATGGCGGCCAGTTTTTCCGGCTGGAGCAGGTGCTGCCGGGCGTCGGCCAGCGCCCGCTCGGTTTTGAGGCGTTC
>CALGAJ010000211.1 GCA_937951975.1 uncultured Desulfotignum sp. | reverse complement strand
ATTATCCACTGCATGAGTTTCCCAGGGTTGAAAAAATTTCGGATACCAATACAAATCATGAACTTAATGCAGTGAAAAGACTGGACAGTAGAAGTGAAAAGGATGGACTATGATTTTCTGTGTCGGCAGCAAAATTTGGAGATGCAGTCTCTATTGGCAGATGGATCAGATACAGATTCGCAGATGAATATGTCGGGCATTTCAGCCAAAAATAAGCCCAGGCCTTTTTTTTATGGACTGACAAAAGGCGAATGGTCCGGAAGCGGAAATTGTTTGCACAGCGGAGGCCCTGGCGGGGGGACCTTGCTGGCGGACTGTCGGAGCCCCCAGGATTCCAGGCCGGCAGCAAGGTCCCCCGGCCAGGGGCGGCACTATGCCGACAGATATTCATCATGATTATTTTTTGTGGAGATACTCACTAAATGCTGTCACCGGATCTTCCCCATTACAATGACTGTGAAGGAGACTGCCTGCCGCCCGGCATCTCCTGCGCCATTGATGCTCATGTGCATGTGTTTCCGGACAGGACATTTCAGGCGGTGCGGAACTGGTTTGACGCCCACGCCTGGCAGATCCGGTACCGGGATTCCAGTGAAAATCTGATTCAATTTCTGCTGGACAGAGGCGTGGTCCATGTGGTGGCGCTGCAGTATGCCCACAAGCCCGGCATTGCCCGGGATCTGAATGCGTATATGGCCGGGCTGTGCCGGATCTTTGAAGGACGGATGACCGGACTGGCCACGGTGTTTCCCGGAGAAGCGGATGCGGCGGGAATTCTGGCGGATGCCTTTGACCATGGGCTGAGCGGGGTGAAGCTGCATGTCCATGTCCAGTGCTTTGATCTGGACGGCCCGGGGATGAATGAGGTCTGTGCCGTGTGTGCCGATTACGGCAAACCCCTGGTGGTGCATGCCGGCCGGGAGCCGAAAAGTGATGAGTACCGGTGCGATCCCTATGACCTGTGCCGGGCCGACCGGGTGGATAAAATTCTGGCAAGGTTTCCGGACCTGAAATTCTGCGTGCCCCATCTGGGATTTGACGAGGTGCCCGAGTATCCCACCCTGATGGCGACCCATGAAAACCTGTGGCTGGACACCGCCATGGTGCTTACCGATTATTTCCCTGCATCGGCCCGGCCGGATCTCAGCACGTTTCCCTTGGACCGGGTCATGTACGGATCGGATTTTCCCAACATCCCCTATGCCTGGGACCGGGAACTCAAATGGCTGGCAGGGGCCGGGCTTTCTTCTTCGGAACTGGCCCAGGTTGCCTGGAAGAATGCGGCCCGGTTTTTCAATCTTGACTTTGACGGTCCCCTCAGCTACTAGACGGGCATGACACACATTTCTTTGGTCAGCCGGGATCTTCAAATATCTGAAAAACAGGTGGCCGCGGTATTGTCGCTGCTGGATCAGGGTGCCACCGTGCCGTTCATCGCCCGGTACAGAAAGGAACAAACCGGGTCTCTGGATGAAGTCGCCATCACCGGGATCCGGGACCGGCACCATGCCATGGTTGCCCTGGATGCCAGAAAGACCGCCATCACAGCGTCTTTGACCGAACGGGACCTGTTGACACCGGACCTGGCCCGGGCCATTCACAAGGCATCCACCCTGGCGGGTCTGGAAGATCTGTATGAAAAATACCGGCCCCGGCGCCGGACCCGGGCCATGGCGGCCCGGGAACAGGGGCTGGCTCCGCTGGCGGATCTGCTGCTGGCCCAGGCTTTGGACACGGATATTTTTCATGCGGCCCGGGGGGTTGTGGATCCCGGCCGGGGTGTGGAAACACCGGGCCAGGCCCTGGCCGGGGCCAGGGACATCATTGCCGAAACCGTGAATGAAGATCCCCGGGTCAGGGAGGTGGTGCGGCAGATATACATGAAACAGGGTATGATCCAGTCCCGGGTCAAAAAAGGTCAGGAATCGTCCGGCGACAAATTTCATGATTATTTCGACTGGCAGGAGCCCGCATTCAAAGCCCCGTCCCACCGGATACTGGCAATGCTCAGGGGAGCGAAACAAGGGGTGCTCACCCTGCATGTGACAGTGGATGCCGAGACCGCAATCCGGACCATGGGGGCGTTTTATCTGAAAAAACAGCCCTGTGCCTGCCGGGACCAGGTATCGATGGCCATCCAGGATGCGTACAAGCGGCTTTTAGGAAAATCCCTGGAAAAAGAATGTCTTCAGACGTTGAAATCCACGGCAGATGATCAGGCCATCCAGGTGTTTGTCCAAAATCTCAAAGACCTGCTCCTGGCACCGCCTTTGGGTGAAAAACCGATACTGGCCCTGGATCCGGGGTTCAGAACCGGCTGCAAGATCGTCTGTCTGGATGCCAAGGGGGATTTGTGCCACCATGGGGTGATATACCCCCACACCCAAGAGGCGGACAGGGAAAAAGCCGGCCGCCTGCTGACGGATCTGGTGAATCAATATCAAATCCAGGCCGTGGCCGTGGGAAACGGCACGGCCGGCAGAGAAACCCTGGCCTTTGTCCGGGAACTGGGTCTGCCCGATACGGTAGCGGTTTTAATGGTGGATGAAAGCGGGGCATCGGTCTATTCTGCGTCGGACATTGCCCGGCAGGAGTTTCCGGATCACGATATCACGGTCAGAGGGGCCGTATCCATCGGCCGGCGCCTCATGGACCCGCTGGCCGAGCTGGTGAAAATCGATCCCCGGTCCATTGGGGTGGGTCAGTATCAGCATGATGTGGATCAAAAACAGCTGCGCCAGGCCCTGGATGACACCGTCCAGATCTGTGTCAACCAGGTGGGCGTGGAAGTCAACACCGCATCCCGGGAACTGCTGGCCCGGGTGGCCGGGTTGAATGACACCATTGCCGCCAACCTGGTGCAGTACCGGCAGGAAAACGGGTCGTTTGACAGCCGGAAGGCGTTTTTGAAGGTGCCCCGGCTGGGCCCCAAGGCGTTTGAACAGGCAGCCGGGTTCCTGCGGGTTCGCAATGGGAAAAATCCGTTGGATGCTTCAGGCATTCACCCGGAATCCTATGGTATCGTGGAACAGATGGCAAAAGACCAGGGGTGTGCCCCCAAAGACCTGGTGGGACGCCCGGACCGGGTGAAAAAAATCAATCCCCGGGCCTATATCAGTGATCAGACCGGACTGCCCACGCTCACTGATATTCTGGCGGAACTCCGGCTGCCGGGCCGGGATCCCAGAAAATCCTTTCAAAGTGTTGCATTTGATCCGTCTGTTTCAGACATCCAGGATCTGGTCCCGGGCATGATGCTGCCCGGTATCGTGACCAATGTCACCGCGTTCGGGGCGTTTGTGGACATCGGCGTCCACCGGGACGGCCTGGTGCATATCAGCCAGATGGCGGACCGGTTCATTAAAAACCCAGGCGAGGTCGTTTCAGTTCACCAGGCGGTCCAGGTCAGGGTCCTGGAAGTGGATACCGCCAAAAAACGCATCTCGCTATCGTTGAAACCCGCCTGAAAAAATCGTTAAAAAAATGATGATGCGTTGAAAACAGCTCAGACCGCATTACATTATCTGAATGATGCAGCAGTAAGAGAAAACCGGTCAAAAAAGTTAAAACAGGTGGATTTCACTGAAATCCGCGGGTATAATAACTTATTTCAAAGAAAAGGAGAATTATCATGGCTTCTACTAAACTGTCTGGCAATCCGGTCTCTCTGGCAGGCGAATTTCCGGTCAAGGGTGCGACAGCCCCTGATTTTATCGCCGTTAACCAGGACCTGTCTGAAATCACGCTGAAATCCTTTGAAGGCAAACGCAAGGT
>CALGAJ010000210.1 GCA_937951975.1 uncultured Desulfotignum sp. | reverse complement strand
CGGGATTCGGAATCCAGCAGGAACTGGCCGGACACCACCACATCCTCACCTTGTGCCAGGCCGGTCAGCACCTGGACCCTGCCATCTTCCAAATAGACACCGGTGGTGATTTTTCGGGGGGTGAACCGGCCATTGCCATGGGCCACAAACACCAGCTGTTTTTCCCCGGAGTGAATCACCGCCTCGGAAGGAATCATCAGGCCGGCGGCGTCCTTGCTGGTATTGATCTTGATATTTGCAAACATGTCCGGCTTCAGGTCCCCCGCAGTATTGTCAAAAATGATCCGGATGACCACATCCCGGGTTTCAGGCTGCAGATAAGGGAAAATATAGGCAATTTTTCCCGTGTACACCTTGTCCGGATCATAGGACAGGGTCATTTCAACATCCTGCCCTTCATAGACCAGATTCTGCTCATATTCAAAGATATGGGCTTCCACCCACACTGTGGATAAATCCGCAATGGTGAACAGGCTGTCTCCGGCTTTGACATATGCCCCCTCAATCACGTTTTTATGAGTCACGATTCCTTTGAAACGGGACCGGATTGTCAGGGTTTTACGGACCTGCCCGGTCTGTTCCAGAAAAGCGATATCCGGGTCTGCAATGTCAAAATATGCCAGTCTTTTTTTGGCGGATGCCAGCAGATCTTTGTTCAAAGGGGTCCTGCGTGCCTGAAAATTTTTATAGGCGGACAGGTACTCCTCCTGGGATGCCAGCAGGGACGGAGAATACATGGCAAAAAGCGGATCGCCCTTTTCAATGACAAACCCGGTATAGTCGGCATAAAGGGTTTCAATCCATCCGGCGGTTTTGGGACTGACAACACCGGTTCTGGTTTCATCAAAGGTCACATGGCCATAGGTTTTGATGACATGATTCAAAGGACCCTGTGCAACAGGTTTGATTTTAAGGCCCATGTTCTGTTCCACCACCGGATTTATTTTAATATCCACCCCGCCCTTTACCTCATCTTCATACACCGGCACAAGATCCATACCCATCTTGCTTTTGCCGGGTTCTTCATAGATCTCGGTGGGATCCATGGGGGCTTTCCAGTATACGATTTTCCGGTCTGCCGCGTCTCCGGACGTCTCATCTTCGGAAACCTCATCTTCATACACCGGCACAAGGTCCATGCCCATCTTGCTTTTACCCGGTTCATCATAGATCTCCGTAGGGTCCATGGGGGCCTTCCAGTAGATAATCTTCCGCTCTTTTGATGCAGCATCGCCACTTTGTTCAGACCGGGCGTTACTGCTCTCAGAGGATATGGGCCCCATGGTGGTGAGTGTGAAAAACACAGCAGACCCTGTGATCAGTGCGGTCAAAAGGACAATCAATATGGTTGATTTTATATTCATAATAAATATTTTCCCCGGCATTTTATAGAGTTGTACCTACAACCGTTTCAAGGGCGGCAAAAGAGATACCTAAGTCTTTTGTCTTTTGTGCAATGGCAAGCTTCACCTTCAGCCAGTCTGTATAGGACCCGATGGCCTGGGAAAAGGCAATGGATCCGGTCTCATATTCCCTGGTGGACACATCCAGGGCAGACTTTGTCAGAGGCAGTATCCTGTTTTTGTACAGGTCCAGCTCCCGCCGGTTTCTGTCTGCCTGAACCCAGGCATCGTACACCATACGGTCGGTGGCATTCTCTCGGGCAACCAGGGTGTGTTCAAGGGCTGCCAGTGTCTGCCGGGTCTGCTGCACCCAGGGGCTGTCCACCCCGTACCAGGGGGTCGCGGGCAGATTGTTTTTCATGGATGCCATGGTTTTTTCGGCAAATGCCTGCTGCGGGGCACCGGTGCCGGCGGTATTGACATGATCCGCTTCAAAATAGGACAATCCCAGGGTAAATGGTGCCTGCGTCATGGATTCCGACATCTCAAGCATAGCTTGCAGTTTGCTGATCTGAAACCGGAGAACAGCCAGTTCCTGGCGGTGTTTTCTTGCAGTGGCTGACAAAGCTGCGGGCCGGGGAAGGGTTTGCGGCAGGGATGCGGTTTTCACCGGCCCCACCCGGGTATCTGCCGGAAGATTCATCAGTTCAAGCAACCGGATCTTTAAATTGTCTGCATCATTTTCCAGGGTGATCCGCTCTTCTTTGAGTTCTTCTATTTTTATGGTGACCTTGATCACATCCTGGTAACTGGTTCTGCCGCTTTTATACAGGGATGCCGCCACATCCAGAAGGCGGTCGAATGCAGCTGTGGTCTCATGGATGATCCGGATGGACCGGGTGGTATACACAAGCTCCCAGTAGGCATTTTCAACATCCTGGCGCACCTGTTTGCCGGCAATTTTCATCTGCTCTTTAAGCATGTCCACCTGGCTTTGAATGACACGGCCCTTGAGTGCGGTAAGACCGGGAAACGGATGCTCTGCTTTGATGGAATCCTTTGTTTTCAAAGGCCCGGCCCGGTTGTTCAGAGCAGCGGTGAATGCCGCATACTGCTGCAGACTGTCATCCAGGTGTGTGACCTGATCAAAGGACTGGATCTCTGCCAGAACCTTTTTTCGGGCCGCTTTGATATCTGTATTTCTCAGGACGGCAATGGCTTTTATCTCTTTAAGATCGATCTCCTGTGCAAGGAGCGCTGCAAATGCTTTTGGGTCATCG
Source organism: uncultured Desulfotignum sp. (assembly GCA_937951975.1). Taxonomy (GTDB): domain Bacteria; phylum Desulfobacterota; class Desulfobacteria; order Desulfobacterales; family Desulfobacteraceae; genus Desulfotignum. The sequence continues at coordinate 1,152 of CALGAJ010000210.1, read as the reverse complement.
CCTGCTTGAGATACCTGTGCAAAAAATTTTTCATCCACCCCCATTGCTCCGGCATCGCCATTGGGCCCATATATCTGTTTTTCATACCCCTGCTTGAGATGGTGTGTCTGTGATCTGTCAGGAATCTGTGATCCGGCAGGAAAAGGAACAGCCGTATGAAAAGGTGTTTTCTGCACGGCAATATCAGGTGATTGTCTGATGGCAAAACTGTCTTGGGGGGTATACTCTTTCAGTTCTTTTTTCATGGCGCCATAATCTGCAAAGCAGACAGAAGCAAAGAAAAGTACCGGTATTGTCAGGGTTGAGATATTTATTTTCATGGCTTTTTTTCTCCTGTATTCTGCCCGGTTTTTACATCCAGGACAGCACCGGCTGCCTGCTCAAGCAGCACCAGGGTCTTGGCATAATCTGTTTTGGCCCGTTCCAGAGACAATTGAAAATTGTAGGCAGTTGCCTGGATTTCCAGAAAATCGGCAAAACTGCCCTGGCCCTGTTTGAACCAGGTTTCTGCCGTCTGTACGGAAGAGACCGCCTGGGGAAGCAGGTCTTTTTCATACAGGGTTATCAGCCGTTCGGCATTTTCCAGCTTGAACCACAAGCGGCTGATCCCGGCCTTGACCCTGTTGGCGGCCTCGGTTTTCTGGGCCTGTGCTTTTTGTTTTTCTGCCAAAGCCTGGGCGGTCCGGCTTTTATTTTTTCCAGACCACAAGGGAATGTTCATGCCGAACTGCACCCCCACAGCATCGTCACCGGCATCGGGCGGCGGATTTGGCACATCCGGATCACCAATGCCGGCATAAAACAGGCCCAGCTTGAATGAAGGCAGGGTTTCAAGCCGTGTCAGCTGTATGGCCTGTTCTGATTTGTTCACCTTTTCCTCAGCCATGAGAATATCTTCCTGGTGCAGCATGGCAAGTTCATACACCTCATCCAGAGAATACACCACTTTTTGTGGCAGGGTGCCTGCCGCATGTCCCAGCAATGCCGTGGGGGGACGGTTCAACAGGGTGTTGAGGGTTGTTTTTTGTGTTTTTTCCAGCTCCTTTAACAGCAGGATATCATATTGTATCTGGGCGGTCTGGGAACGGGCTTTGGATACATCGTAAAACAGGGCTTTGTCTTCTGCATAGGCGTTTTCGCTGATCTGCTGCA